>NZ_MCHF01000006.1:0-1383 GCF_001707455.1 Dehalobacter sp. TeCB1
AACCGATTGAAGCTAGACTTCAATCTACTCCAAGGTCGGTACTTAGAGTAAAGCAGTGCAAACTGGACTGACTCTCAAGTAAGGTGAGTTTAGCAATTTATTTCTTGTTGTTTAGTTTTGAGTGACCAAATGTGAGGGCTTGTAGCTCAGCTGGTTAGAGCGCACGCCTGATAAGCGTGAGGTCGGTGGTTCGAGTCCACCCAGGCCCACCATCTATTTAATAGTTTAGATTTAGATCTGAATGAATGAGTATAGATGGTTTATATGTTAGTTGGGGGTATAGCTCAGCTGGGAGAGCACCTGCCTTGCAAGCAGGGGGTCAGCGGTTCGATCCCGCTTACCTCCACCAATATTACACAGATGGAACTCAATATTATTTCCAGTGATGGAAAAAAGTTAAGGATTGAAAAGTTGAGACAGAAATGTTAAGATGACAATCCTGCCGCAGAGGAATCTGTGGTCAATCAAATCGGAAGTTAAAATGTTAATGCCATCCGTGGCGCATTTTAACATAGCGCCATCCATGGCGCGTCGTTCTTTGTCGCTCTTTGCCATCCATGGCATCGCGATACTCGAACATCCTTGTTCTTTGAAAACTGCACAACGAGAAAAGCAGAATGCGAAATGCGAAAGTAAAGACAACGAAATGGCGTTCAAATTCTAAAGCGCAAAAACTTAAGGTTTTGGCGTGTGGCGAATTTGAACTTAGGAGCATCTATGCTCCGTCAGGTAAGAATTACTAAGCGCATAGGAGACATTCAAATCATCTATAACAAGTCGAGGAAGAACCAGAAGGTCAAGATATAAAGGGCATACGGTGGATGCCTTGGCGCCAAGAGCCGAAGAAGGACGCGGTTAACAGCGAAATGCCACGGGGAGTCGTAAGCAGGCATAGATCCGTGGATGTCCGAATGGGGCAACCCATCCAGAGTCATATTTGGATATCCTGTACTGAATAAATAGGTACAGCGAAGGCAAGTCGGGGAACTGAAACATCTAAGTACCCGGAGGAAAAGAAAGAATAATCGATTCCCAGAGTAGCGGCGAGCGAAACGGGACTAGCCCAAACCAATCCAGAAGACAGAGGCCAGAAGCCAGAGGTCAGAATGCAAGCAAGCATCTGGCGTCCGGAATCTGATTTCTGACTTCTGGGTTGGGGTTGTAGGACTCTCAAAACGGGACAGTGTTTTTAGCTGAAGCGAACTGGAAAGTTCCGGCATAGGAGGTAAAACCCCTGTAAGCGAAAAGAAGACTGGCTTAGAGAGTATCCTGAGTACCGCGGGACACGAGAAACCCCGTGGGAAGCAGGGGAGACCACTCCCCAAGGCTAAATACTACTTGGCGACCGATAGTGAACAAGTACCGTGAGGGAAAGGTGAAAAG
>NZ_MCHF01000007.1:0-1353 GCF_001707455.1 Dehalobacter sp. TeCB1
GGCGAACAGCCCAACCCTTGGGACCTACTACAGCCCCAGGATGCGATGAGCCGACATCGAGGTGCCAAACCTCCCCGTCGATGTGAACTCTTGGGGGAGATAAGCCTGTTATCCCCAGGGTAGCTTTTATCCGTTGAGCGATGGCCCTTCCACTCGGAACCACCGGATCACTAAGCCCTACTTTCGTACCAGGTCGACTTGTTTGTCTCTCTGTTAAGCTCCCTTTTGCCTTTACACTCTTCGCGCGATTTCCATCCGCGCTGAGGGAACCTTTGGGCGCCTCCGTTACTCTTTAGGAGGCGACCGCCCCAGTCAAACCGCCCGCCTGACACTGTCCCCAACCCCGATTCAGGGGCCTAGGTTAGAACTTCAGTACAAAAAGAGTGGTATCCCACCGGCGGCTCCACCAATACTGGCGTACTGGCTTCCAAGCCTCCCACCTATCCTGTACATTTTATACCAAAATCCAATGTCAAGCTGCAGTAAAGCTCCATGGGGTCTTTCTGTCCTGTCGCAGGTAACCCGCATCTTCACGGGTATTACAATTTCGCCGAGTCCCTCGTTGAGACAGTGTCCAGATCGTTACGCCTTTCGTGCGGGTCGGAACTTACCCGACAAGGAATTTCGCTACCTTAGGACCGTTATAGTTACGGCCGCCGTTTACTGGGGCTTCAATTCAAGGCTTCGCTTGCGCTAACTTCTCCTCTTAACCTTCCAGCACCGGGCAGGCGTCAGCCCCTATACTTCTCCTTACGGATTTGCAGGGACCTGTGTTTTTGTTAAACAGTCGCCTGGACTATTTCTCTGCGGCTCTGTTGCCAGAGCACCCCTTCTCCCGAAGTTACGGGGTCATTTTGCCGAGTTCCTTAACGAGGGTTTTCTCGCGCGCCTTAGGATTCTCTCCTCATCTACCTGTGTCGGTTTGCGGTACGGGCACCACATTTCTCACTAGAGGCTTTTCTTGACAGTATGAACTATCCCGCTTCGCTACTTATTTTCGCTCCCCATCACATCTCACGGTTTAGCGCTGCGGATTTGCCTACAGCACCCACTTGATGTTTGGACGTGCATAACCAACAGCACGCTCAGGTCATCCTCCTGTGTCACCCCATCGCTCAAACGATTTATGGTGGTATTGGAATTTCAACCAATTGTCCATCGCCTACGCCTTTCGGCCTCAGCTTAGGTCCCGACTTACCCTGGGCGGACGAGCCTTCCCCAGGAAACCTTAGATTTTCGGCGGGAAGGATTCTCACCTTCCTTTTCGCATACTCATACCGGCATTCTCTCTTGTCACCACTCCAGTAAACCTTACAGTTATCCTTCTACGCTGTGACAATGCTCCCCTACCCA
>NZ_MCHF01000008.1:0-146281 GCF_001707455.1 Dehalobacter sp. TeCB1
TAGAATCCTACTTATTCGACGTGGAAAAATGCAAAATCTGCCCCTATAAAGCAGGCTGCTATAAAGACGGGGCAAAAACCAAAACATATTCTGTAACGATAAAACACCACACGCATGAAGAACAGGCCATATTTCAGGATAGCGAATATTTCAAAGAAAAGTCAAAGGAACGTTACAAAATTGAGGCAAAAAACAGCGAGCTAAAACATAGACATGGGTATGGTGTTGCATCTGCTTCAGGCATATTTGGTATGCAGCTACAAGCGGCGACCACAATATTTGCTGTTAATTTAAAAAGAATTATAACTTTAATGGGTTAAAAAGAGAGTGATAAACTAAGCCATTACATATAAGAATTGAAAAACCAGGAGAATGAGTCAATATATCTCATCTTCTGGTTTTTTGGTTGTGTGGTTTAAGCGAAAAACAAAGTGTTTTTCAGTGGCCTCTGAACAGCATGTTCTTTTTTGGTTTTCCTTTGGGACTTCCCCTTTTCATTGGCGCATACAGGCCGAGATACCGTTACAGAACCTGGTGGTGGTAAAAGTCACTCCCCAAAAGCTATAAAGAAAGATGGCTGATTAGGTTTTCCAAATCAGGCGGAACAGGGGCCTGTATTTCAATTAACTTTCCGTCCATGGGATGGCAAAACGAGACGGATCTGGCATGCAAGGCCTGTCTGGGTATCAGGGAGGAGCGCTTCCCGTACATTCTGTCTCCGAGCACAGGATGGCCACGTGAGGAGAGATGAACGCGAATCTGGTGTGTTCTTCCGGTTTCAAGGGTAAGCTCCAACAGAGAATAATTTTCAAAAGTCTTGATCGTATTGTAATGGGTAAGCGCACGCTCCCCCTGATCATGAACAGCCCGCCGGTTCGGCAGTGTTGGATGCGGTCCGATCGGTGCGTCAACAGAACCGGATGGCGGCTCAATTCTTCCCCGGACCACTGCGTAATATTTTCTTTTCAGCCTCCCATCCTGTAACTGTTTTTCCAGTTCAGACTGGGTTCGTGCATCTTTGGCAAATACCACACAGCCTGTAGTATCCCGATCTAGACGATGTAAAGGACGAATGGTAATTGTCTCTCCATTTTCCCGAAAGTACTCCGCCAGATAGTTAGCCAGCGTTCCGCCGGTTGTTTGCCCTGCTGGATGCACCAACATGCCGGCTGGTTTATATAAAATAATAAGTGCCGGATCTTCAAACAAAATGTCAATCGATCCCGGCTCAGGCTTAACCCCAAAGAACTGATCTTCCAAAACGAGAACATCCAAGATGTCCCCACTTTTTATCTTTTTCTGAAGATAAGCATTTCTTTTATTGAGACGCACTCCGCCTGCTCTGGTCAGCTTTTGAATCTTTCTGCCGGGACATTGTAAAATACTTTTCAGATACTGCTCGACAGTCAAGCCCTGATGTTCTTCCGTAATCCGAAATGTTTGGAATTTCTTCATAAGATCCCTCTCTCATGTCTTTTGACCATGCTTTTCCTTCACCATTTTTGACCGCGATCTGGTTAATAATAATTTAATTAGATTCAAAACATTGATTAAATTCCGGAGCATCAATTGAATTATAAATAATAATTGTATTTGGGTATCGATTGATGTCTTGAATACTTGACAGTAGGACCGATCGGAATTAGAGATAGCAGATTCTGTCGGGAGAAGATGCAAATCCAATGTCCCTATGCTAAAATAAGTCATATTAAATCCATGTGATAAGGGGAGACGGAATTGCTTTATTTTGATAATGCCGCAACTTCCTGGCCGAAACCCGAGGTGGTCTACGAAACCCATGACCGGGTCCTGCGTCAGGGAGGGAGTGCCGGACGCGGTGTCAATCAATCTTCTCTGCGCGCCGGGCGGGAGCTTCTTCATACCAGAAAGGCTTTAAGCCGCTTGTTTGGCATCGCAAATACTGAGAGAATTGTTTTTACGCAGAATATCACCGAATCGCTCAATGTGGGACTTCATGGACTTCTTCAGACTGGGGATCATGTTCTGATCAGCTCCCTTGAACATAATGCCGTTGTCCGTCCGCTGGAATATCTCAAAAAGAGCGGAATTTCCTATACAATTGTTCCGTGCAGCCGGGAGGGTTTTTTGGATCCTGCTATCGTGGAATCTAATTTCCAGCCCAATACCCGCCTGCTTTGTTTTACGCATGCCTCGAATGTGCTGGGCACGATTCTTCCAATCAAGCAGCTCGGACAAATCGCTAAAGCGCACCATTGCCTGTTTATGGTGGATGCGGCCCAGACTGCCGGCGTGATACCAATTGACGTGGAAGACCAGCACATCGATTTTTTAGCCTTTACCGGGCATAAGAGCCTGTCGGGACCTCAAGGGGTTGGCGGATACTATGCCAGGCCAGATCTTGTTTTGAATCCCCTGATTTATGGAGGGACAGGCCTTCATTCCCTGACCCTTGAACAACCGGATATCTGGCCGGAAGGGATGGAGAGCGGCACACGGAATATCCCGGGAATCGCGGCCCTTGGGGCTGCGGTAGAATTCATATTGCATGAGGGTCTCCCCAAGATCCGCAGCCATGAACTTCAACTGATGTCTATCCTGCTTGAAGGATTGGAATATATCCCGGAAATCCAAATTCTGGGGCCCTGTGACATCAATGCGAGAGTCGGCCTGGTGTCCTGTGTTTTCCGGAATCATACCCCTGACAGCGTGGCTCTGGAGCTGGACCGCCGCTTTGATATTGTTACCCGCTCCGGACTGCATTGTGCCCCCTTAGCCCATCAAACAGCTGGAACCATTGATCGCGGAGCATTGCGCATCAGTATCAATTATTCTCAAACAGAGTCGGATATAGCGGCGTTATTGGCTGCTTTAAACACCATATTGGGAGGTTCAATGTGACAAGTTCGGAAAATGTCGCCCTTGTTTTCAGGTCCGTTCATCAGACGCTTGAAGCAGAAGATCTTTTGAATTCAGGCAGCTGGCCTTTTGTCCTGATACCGGTCCCTCCCTCAATTAACCAGGGCTGCGGGCTCGCGATCCAGATCGCCTGCTCCGACCAGCAGGGTGTTGAAGCGTATTTGGAGCAGCATGACATTCTCCCACTCAAAGCTGTCCGTATGGATTGATGATTATTTTTTGCTTCAGGGATCATATTAAATTTTGGATTTAAGATGTATGATTCTTGTCTTTTTGTATAAATGAATATTGGATATTGAAAGGAGCATTTTTTATGGGTTACGTATTGTTGGTTACAAGTAAAGGTTTCGGTAAAGGTGAAGAAATCCTAGGAGAAAAATTAATGTATTCCTATCTCTACAGTCTGAGCGAGGGAGACCATTTGCCCTCTCATATTTTATTCCTGCACGAGGGCGTCAAGCTGGTCACGGCAGATGCCCCAGTTCTGAACATTTTAAAGACTTTAGTCGATAAAGGGGTTACCATTTATGCCTGTGGCATCTGCCTGGACTTCTACAACCTGAAGGATCAGGTCAAGGTAGGTGAAATCGGCAACATGTATCTGAATATGGATATTATGGCCGAGGCTGAGAAAGTAATTACCCTTGGGTAACATCCGTTCAGTTATGCCGCAGGAATATACTGTTTAAGCAAAAATGACTTACGATATTACTTGCTTCACCCAGTTGGCAGCACGTTCCAACTCACCATGTTTCAGTGGTCCTTCAGAGTTTTTAACATAAAATCCTTCAGGAGGGAAAATTCATATTTCCTCCTTTTTCTTTAGCCGCTCAGCAATTGATTTCGCAGTATAGCCAACGATCTTGACCTTGTTCAATAAATATCTGTATCTTGTTACTCTTAAACGATTTTAATGATGATGACTGTGCGGTTCCGGATCTACTCCGCTAACCATTACTGTACGGTAGTCACAGCCGATATAGGTCTGCTTTCCGCCCGGCAGGTCTAATGTGCAGTCGGAAGAATCCTCCGTCCAGTCTTCGACAAGCGGTTCCAGCAGATCGATGATCGTCTCCAGCCCGTTTTCCTCTTCGTCAATAACCTCAATGGTCGCAAAACCGTAAGCCGAGGAGTTATTACCATGAATCTCAAACGGGACCAGTTCGCAGTCCTCCGGCAAAAGTGCGAGCACCTTCTGGACATGTTTCTTTTTTAGGCCGCTTTCTGCAGGCACCATCCATGCCGCTGCATGATAGGTTGACAATGGGATAACCTCCTTACCCAGTAACAGGTTTTTTCAGATAATTATATTACTTAAGTGTCTGACAAGGCAAATTTTATTGATAGATGATTATAACACTTGGGTAAAATTTGAATTGACATAATTTTCAGATAATGATAATATTGACCCTAAGCATCTAATCGACAAAACAAAAGGAGCCGAAATTTTCATGCTATCTCAAGAAAGAATTGAAAAGCAATCTCAACTTAATCATGACACCATTCATACTTTTGAAGCAATTGTCGGGAAAAGCCGGCCTATCGTACAGGCCATTGATTTTGCCAGGAATATCAGCAAGTCTACATATAATGTTCTGCTAAATGGTGAAAGTGGGACAGGAAAAGAGATATTTGCTCAGGCAATTCATCATGATTATTGTCCTGAAGGGCCTTTTGTCGCCCTTAATTGTGCTTCTATACCCAGAAATTTAATTGAAAGTGAATTATTCGGCTATGAAGGAGGGGCTTTTACCGGAGCCAACAAAAACGGTCAGCCCGGTAAAATAGAGGCTGCCAATGGCGGAACTTTGTTTTTGGATGAAATCGGGGATATGCCTTTGGAAGTCCAGCCTGTATTATTACGTGTCCTCGAGGACAAAAGAGTCGTCAGGATCAACAGCAGCAAGTACACCACGGTAAACTTCAGACTTATCGCCGCAACTAACCAGAACCTGTTTCAAATGGTACAGGAAAAAACATTTCGAAGCGATCTATATTTCCGTTTATCCGTTTTAGCGATCGACATACCCCCGTTGCGGGACAGAGGAAAGGATATTCTCCTGCTCGCGCATTATTTTTTGGATCAGATCAGTAAAGAACTACAATGTGAACCACCCAAATTAAGTTTTGAGGTCTATAAAGCGCTTGTGGAATATACCTGGCCCGGAAACATCAGGCAGTTAAAAAATGCGATGGTGTATGCGGTCTTTAAAGCCAAAAACGGCATACTGAATATCGGAGACCTTCCGAATGAAATCAAACACAGGCAAACCACCGTAAGTGTAACACAAAGCAATGATCCGCTGCCTTTAAGGGATATACAAAAAGAAGCCATTATGCATGCTTTGTGTAAAAATAAAAACAAAGACGAAGCGGCCAGAGAGCTGGGCTTATCAAAATCAACATTGTACAGAAAAATCAAGGAGTATGGTCTTAAGTAAAATATACCAGGGCGCGCAAACGCCCTAGTTATAGAGCTTCCGTTGGAAAACGGCAATAAGTTGAGAGCAAAAAAGCAGCCCACATTCAGGGGGCTACTTTTTTTGTTAAAAACTTTATTTGGCCGGCTTTTTCAGTATCTTCCGTAGGATTACCAAATACGCTTCATATTACTCAACCGTCACTGATTTAGCCAGGTTCCTGGGCTTATCGACATCGTTCCCTCTGGCGACAGAAACATAGTAGGACAGAAGCTGCAGTGGAATCACCGTTAAGAGCGGAGCAAGCTCATTGACGGTCTCCGGGATATAGAATATTTCATTAACCGACTTGTGGAAATCGGTATTTCCTTCAAACGTAAACCCGATGACCTTGGCGTCCCTGGCCTTAACCTCGATCACATTCGAGACCGTTTTCTCGTACAGGTCCCTCTGGGTTGCGAGCGCGATAATCGGTGTATCCTCTGTAATCAGCGCGAGCGTGCCATGCTTTAACTCACCTGAAGCATAGGCTTCAGCGTGAATATACGAGATTTCTTTAAGCTTCAGAGAACCTTCCTGCGCAACTGCCCAGTCCAGGCCGCGCCCGATAAAGAATGCGCTGCCCACTTCTTCAAAGTACCTGGCTAGGGTCTTAATGCGTTCAGCTCCTTCTTTGAGGATAATCTCCGCTTTATCAGGAATTTTGCCAAGTTCGGAAATAATTTCGGTGATCCATTCCTTCGGCATGGTTCCTTTGGCCTGCGTAAGATAAAGTGCAAGCAGGATCATTCCTTCGATCTGGGTCGTATAAGCTTTCGTCGAGGCCACGGCAATTTCCGGTCCCGCCCAGGTGTGGATCACATCGTGTGCTTCCCTAGCCACGGAGCTGCCGACGACATTGGTGATCGCGATAACTCTGGCTCCCTTCTTTTTTGATTCGCGCAAAGCTGCCAGGGTGTCGGCCGTTTCTCCTGACTGGCTGATTACAACGACCAGAGTTTTATCATCAATCAAAGGCGCTCTGTACCGGAACTCTGAAGCGATATCGACTTCGACCGGTATTTTGGCCCAGTGTTCAATTAGCCCTTTGCCGATCAGTCCGGCATGATACGCAGTTCCGCAGGCAACAATTGCTACTTTATTGAATAAAGCAACCTCTTTCGGGGTAAGATCCACTTCCTGCAGCACAACATGGTCGTGGTTCAGTCTTCCGGCCAGCGTGTCCCGCAGGGCCTTCGGCTGTTCAAAAATCTCTTTTAGCATAAAGTGCTCGTAACCGCCTTTTTCGGCTGCCACAGCATCCCAAGTGACTTCAAAGACGCTCTTTTCAACACATTCGCCTGTCGTAAAATCGGAGAACTTCAAACCTTCGGCCGAGACGGTCACCATTTCCCCGTCTTCCATGATGTACGTCTTTCTCGTATATTTAAGTACAGCCGGGATATCGCTCGCGACAAAATATTCTCCGTCTCCAATACCGACGATCAACGGACTGTCTTTGCGGGCTGCAACCATAACATCGGGATTCTTATAGCTCAAAACGACGACTGCATAGGACCCTTCTACCTTGGCCAGCATTTTTTTGACTGCGTCCTGGAGATCCCCTTTATAAAAATGTTCGACCAGATGAGCCAGCACTTCCGTATCCGTTTCGGAACGGAAAAGATGTCCCTCCGCAGTCAGCCATTCTCTAAGCTCGAGATAATTCTCAATAATTCCGTTATGTACAACGGCAAAATCTCCATGGCAGTCCATATGAGGGTGAGCATTCACATCAGACGGTCTGCCGTGCGTTGCCCACCGGGTATGGCCGATTCCGATTCTTGCATTGTAAGTGCGGTTGCCCAGCTTTTCCTCTAAGTTGACAAGTTTCCCAACACTCTTGGTGATCCGGATCCCGCCTTCTTCCATGACCGCTATGCCCGAGGAATCATATCCCCTATATTCAAGCTTTCTTAAACCTTCAACCAAAATTGGAACAGCCGATTTTTCTCCAAAATATCCTACAATACCACACATGTTTTTTGTTCTCCTCGTTTCAATTTTAATAATTTTTTAGTTGTTGTCTCATTCATGACGTGTTCCTATAACATTATATTTCCGTCAGCCATAAAAAATAGCCGTCAAGGACGGCTACAGATCTCTAACATACAAACATAAAGTGAGAGAAGATATAACAAGGCAAGACAAATCAAAACAAGTCAAGACCTGTTAACCCTGTTCGTGACTTCTTTCCCAACTGCTTCGCAATCGGGCGTAGAAAAGCACGGACAACTGAAGGGATTCCGCAAAGAAAACCTTCTTCCTGTTTGATCCGCTCTTGTCCCGGAAATTGCTTTCCGGATTTGCAACGAATCTAACGATGACAAGCCACCGAGAGGCACCCGCCGAAAACTTCGATTAACCTCTTCCTCGTCAACCCAAAATGGGTTCTGGCGCTACATTTCTGTGCGGAAAGATCCGCAGTGTAAACTGTATACTGTAAACCGTCAAAATTATCCACTATTCATTTTTTAGTCCCTGAACCTATTCCCAACCACCTCCTCATAAGCAGTCTATTATCTATCAATGTAACAGACCAGCAATGCTTCCGACTTTCCTATTATAATCCATATGAGAAAATAGGTACAGACTTATTTTCTCAAGATTATCTGAAGATTATCCGAAAAAAAACTTGGTTGGTGCCGGTCTATTACATTTTTATTCTATTACATTTTCCGTCAAAGGGTTCTAACCCTTTTCAGCCAAGGTCATTCTGATCGACAATACTGACCACCTTGATGACTTCTTCAGCCAGCCTGGTTAGCTCCTGCTGGTCCGGTCCTTCCAGCATGACCCGGATCAGAGACTCCGTACCGGACGGACGAACAAGGATCCTGCCATCCTCGCCCAGGCTTTCCTGAACCTCTCTGACCTTCAGGTTCACTTGCTCATTCTGCATAATCTTGTCTTTACTACCGACGCTGGTATTCACCAGGACCTGCGGGAATCGTTTCATTTGTTTGGCCAGCTCGGACAGCTTGGCTTTTTTCTCTTTTATTACGGACAACAGCTGCAGACCAGAGAGCAGCCCGTCACCCGTCGTATTGTGTTCCAGAAAAATAAGGTGGCCGGACTGTTCCCCACCGAGGATTGCGCCAGATTCCAGCAGTTTCTCCATGACGTAGCGGTCCCCAACCTTGGTCTCAAGGATCCGGATGCCAGCTTTGCGGAGAGCTTTATGCAGTCCCATGTTACTCATCACGGTTACAACCAGCGAATCATGGGCCAACTTCCCTTTATCTTTCAGGGCTCGCGCACAGATCACCATGATCGCATCGCCATCAAGAATATTGCCGTTCTCATCAACAGCAATGATCCGATCCGCGTCTCCGTCACAGGCCAGCCCGAGATCCGCACCATGCTGCAGGACTTCTTTAGCGAGCGCTTCCGGATGCGTCGAACCGCAGTGAACATTAATATTGATCCCGTCAGGCTGGTTATAGAGTGGTATGACCTCAGCACCGAGATCGGCCAGTACTTTTGGGCCCACTTCATAAGCCGCGCCGTTGGCGCAATCCAGGATGATTTTAAGCCCTTTCAGGGATACGGAGGTTTTTTTCAGGAATGCGGCATATTTCTCCGACGCATTCTCGACTTCCACAATGCTGCCAATGTCGCCGCCTGAAGGTAATTCCAGCTCATCAATCCTCTTCAGTGTATCTTCAATCTCATCTTCCAGCTCGTCCGAAAGTTTGAATCCGCTTCCGGCAAAAAATTTAATACCGTTGTCCTCATAAGGGTTATGCGACGCCGAAATGACAACACCGGCACTTGCTTCCAACGTCCGGGTCAAAAATGCGATGCCTGGCGTTGGAAGGACCCCAGCCTTCAGTACATCGACTCCCATCGAACAAATACCTGCTGCCAGCGCTGCCTCCAACATATCTCCTGATATCCGGGTATCCTTGCCAATGACAATTTTGGCTTTTTCCTGCCCTTTTCCCAAAACGTAGGCTCCTGCTTTTCCAAGTTTGAAAGCAAGCTCCGGCGTAAGCTCCGTATTTGCTTTTCCTCTGACTCCATCCGTTCCAAAAAGTCTGGCCAAATTCAAGCTCCCCTTTCATTTCCAGTCAACTTAAGGTTATATATATACTGTTAATTGGTTTATTTTTTTTGGATTTTCCAACTTTTTTTACTCTTTGGGCGTATATTGCGCCATCAATTTTTCGGCAGCCCTGAGTCCATCGACCGCCGAACTGGTGATCCCGCCGGCGTACCCAGCTCCTTCTCCTGCCGGAAACAGACCTTTCAGGTTTACGGACTGGCCTGATTCATTGCGCAGGATCCTGACAGGCGCACTCGTTCTGGATTCAATTCCAGAAAGTGTGGCTTCGGCACCGGCAAAACCTTTCATTTTCTGATCAAAGGCCAGCAGGGCTCTCTCGATCACGCTGCCGATTTCATCCGGCAAAATCGTATGCAGATCCACCGATGTATATCCCGGCCGATACGTCGGTACAAGCGAAAATTTCTTAGTCAGCCGATTCCGCAAGAAATCCTGTACCGACTGAGCGGGTACCCAGTAATTCCTTCCTCCGGCCAGAAAAGCCTTCTGCTCCCATTCTCTCTGAAAATCAATCCCTGCTAATGGGTCGCTAGAAGCAAAGTCCTTGGGACTGACTGTCACAACAACCGCACTGTTCGCAATGGCAGTGTCCCTGGAAAAGTTACTCATCCCATTGGTGACGATCCCTCCGTCTTCGGAAGAAGAGGCAATCACCTGTCCGCCAGGGCACATGCAAAACGTATAAGCGCCTCGGCCGCTGCTTATATCTTTATAGGTCAGCTGATAGTCTGCTGGACCTAGCCGAGCGTGGAAAGGGACCCCATATTGAGTCAGGTTGACATATTCCTGCCGGTGCTCGATTCGCAGCCCGACCGCCAAAGGCTTCGCTTCTAGCTGCACGCCAAGAACCTTCAGGAACTGATAAACGTCCCGCGCACTGTGTCCGACTGCTAGAATCACCGTTTCCGCCGGGATCATCTCCGCACCATCGATCTCCACAGCCTCCAGTTGATTGTTGGCGGTTTTCAAGCCGGTCACTTTGGTCCGGAAGAGCACCTCACCGCCCAAAGCTTCAATTTTAGCCCGCATTGCCGCGACGACCTTCTTCAGTATATCGGTTCCGATATGTGGTTTGGCTGCATACAGAATTTCGGGGCTGGCTCCGAATTCCACAAAACTTTCTAATACTTCCCGTACTCTTCGGTCATCAATCCGAGTGGTCAGCTTGCCGTCGGAAAATGTCCCGGCACCGCCTTCCCCAAATTGGACATTACTCTCCGGATCGAGGATTCCTGTATTCCAAAAGTGTTCAACTGTTCCACTTCTGTCTTCAACTTTGTCTCCACGTTCCAGCACCAGCGGCCTGTAGCCTTTCCGGGCCAGGGTCAACGCAGCAAAATATCCCGCAGGTCCTGTCCCCACCACAATCGGCCGGAAAGCAAGTTTGGACGCCGGGTAGCCATTTAGCGGGTGCTCCGGGACAAACACTTTTTCTTTCAGCCGCGGATAATGGGCCATTGCTTTTCTTAATTCCGGACCGGAAATCTGAGCACAAAACTCAACGGTATAAACAAAAAAAAGCTCCGGCTTTTGGCGTGCGTCAACAGAACGCCGTAGTATCCGCAGGTTATTGATCTTTTCGCGTGTCACTCTTAATCTGCGGGCCAGAATATCCGGCAATTCCCCCTCATCCTGGTCCACAGGCAGCTTTAGATCCGACCAAATCAGATTCAATCTATCCAACTCTATTCTTTATTATCTCCGGAAGTTGCTGTGCTTGCCTTCAGAACAAGCTGCACTTTGGGTATGCTAACCATCGTCACCCCGGATGGGACTTCCCACAGTACCGATACGTCGGAGTATGTCCCTTCCTTCAGTCCTTTAGCATCTATCCAACAGGAAATATCCTCTTGTTTCAGCGCTTTAAGAATATCCGGATATCCGCTGACCGTGACATCAATCGGCTGAATGTTATCAGCAGTCAGTCCGTCGGGAATATTTTTAATCCCGACCGGTATCCCTTTCAGGATCTCATTCTCCGCTTTGGCACCGACATAAACCATGACGCTGATTTTTGTTCCCTTACTGAAAGACACTCCTTTGGGCAAAGCAATTGAATTCAGGGAAACATTAATGGTTTTGGTGCTGGTAATTCTGCTGATATCAATGGTCCCAAGATTTAAATATTCGACCGCTTCAAGTTCTTCCTCTTTACCAACGAGCTGAACCTGTGACGGAAGCGGAGTCACGAGCCGTACTTCCATTCCATCCGCAGGTGTCCCTTTAGTTACCACCCGGAGCGGCACAGTTTTACTCGCCGTCCCTTTTGCATATACCGGCATGATTACCTCAACAGTATCAGGAAAAGCCTGCAGTGTGGGGTACGGATTCGCGTCAAAAATCCCCGCATTTTGGTTATCAGTAAAGTAGACCGGCCTAACCACACTTTTGCTCTCTGTGAGATCTGTAAATTCTACATCGACGGTGACGCTTGTAAGGTTGGCCAGGACCGACGCAGGTCCCCGTACATTGACCACGGAAGGAGTGAATAACAGTTCGCCTGCCACATAGCCGGAAGCCGGTTCACCCTTAACGTTGGCCTGAACCTTGACAATCTTGTCTTCAAGCCGATCCAGCTTTAATGTCACTGTTTTCGGACTGATTTCTTCAACTTTTATACCTTCCGGTGCATTAATTTGAACATCATAGGTGGATTCCCCGGCTACAGCGTCTTTGAGGTCGACATAAGCAACCAGGTCTTTGACACTGCTTTCTTGGGAGGAACTGTCAATCCTGATCGTAATCGTCGGAACCGGCGATATGATCCCAATATTGGAGGGCTGGTTGTAAAACACCAGCTGCCGGGTATCAATATTCTTTGAAAAAATTGAGGAATTATTCTGGCTGGTCAGCCATATCCAGAAAACAATCGCCAGGACCAGAGAGATCACTTTATATCCAAGGTTTCGCCGTAAAATATCACGTATTGGCATTGTTGTCACCTCTTCGGAACAGATTGTGCCCGGAAGCTTTTTCGACCAGTATCTCATTCTTTAAAAGATCGCGGAGGCTCTTTTCATCGAGGAAGCGAGTGAGCCTGCTGTTTTTGGCCGTAGAAACGACACCAGTTTCTTCAGATACGATAATAACCAGCGCATCTGATACTTCTGAAAGCCCTAAAGCAGCTCTGTGTCTGGTCCCCAAATCCTTCTGCAGCCCGTTATCCTGGGTCAAAGGCAAAAAACAGCCTGCAGCCGCAACTCTGTCCCCACGGATAATCACCGCGCCGTCATGGAGCGGCGACTTTGGAATAAATAGGTTGACCAGGAACTCTGAAGAGACAACCCCATCAATTTTAACACCGGTCTCAACATATTCCTGAATCCCGGTTGTTTTTTCAAGGACGATCAAAGCGCCAATGCGGCTTTGCGATAAAACCTGACTGCACCTGACAATTTCCTCGATCAGCTTCTTATACTCCTCAGGTCCGGTTGTCGCCGGGTGCATGGTAATAAACTTACCTCTACCAATCTGTTCCAGGGTCCTTCTTAACTCAGGCTGAAAAACGACAGGCAGCGCAACCACCAGCATGGTCCAGACTTTTTCCACCATCCAGTTCAGCGTTGTAAGTCCAAGCTGCCTTGCAATCAAAGAAATGACCATAAACACAAAAAGACCCTTGATTAATTGGACGGCCCTTGTTCCTTTAATCAGCATAAGCAATTGATAGATAATGATCGCGACAACGACAATATCTACGAAATCTTTCCATTGAACCATTTGTGCAAACGTCTGCAGATATGCCACTGTCTCACTCCTTAAAAATAGATCAATGGATCATGATTCTACATTAATCCCTAAATTCCTTGCCTGACAGAAAAAATTCCCTTAAAATTGAACTTACAATAAACTGCAAGGGAGTATTGTTCGCGATGGATATCAAAGATTGGCAAAAAGAAGTCGATAATTGGATTTCCCAATTTGAAGAGGGTTACTGGCAGCCCTCTTCGATGATGCTCCGGCTGATCGAAGAAGTTGGCGAGCTGGCCAGAGAGGTTAATCATCGTTACGGAGAAAAACCCAAGAAACCGTCCGAGCAGGAGGGTGATCTTGCGCTGGAAATGGCCGACATTCTGTTTATCATCATATGTATGGCCAATTCGCTTCAGATAGACCTTGAAAAATCCTTTGAAGGAATGATGGAAAAATACCGTCTCCGGGATAGCGACCGCTGGACCAGAAAACAGCCGGAATGACTAGCCGGGCGCATTTACAACAAGTACCATTTTATACCTTTTTCTGTAATTAGTAAAATATTTTTTATTCACCCTACCCAGTACTTGGCAAAATCTATTGACCATCAATATTTCATTATGCTAAAGTAGGCTGAGATACATATTTTATTAGACTTGGCGCAAACTTATCTAATACCCCTGGACGCAGGGGTATTTTTCTATCTAAGTTAGAGATTTTATCAATTGTCAAAAAATTTCATTTAAAGACAGCTAATAAAATTTGCTAAATTGGTTAAAGCTAAAGACAGAATTTTAATTTAGGAGGGAATGACGATGCGGGAAGGCTTGATACCCAGCGCATTAGGAACTGCAGTCACAGCAGCCGGTGTTGCCTTAAGGGTCAAAGATATGAAAAAAAACGGTATGAACAAAAGGGAAGTATATCCCCTAATCAGTGCCGGAATCATCGGGTTTGGTCTAGCCCATATGATATTGGGCGGGATTGACTTATATGAACACCGCTTTTAATTTAAGGAGGTCTTAAGCCGTGGACAGTGTCATGCATATGGATTTTGCCCAACTTGATCAGACCCAGCTAAATCAGGTCAAACAAGCTGAATCAACCCTGAATTCTCAATACAAAGCTAACAATGAAGAACTGGTCTTATTGGCTTTTAAAAAAAGCAAGTAAGAACCAGCTGCCCGGCAAAAGATTCGCCCAAAGAAAAAACCAGATAATTCATGCTGTCTGGTATTTCTTTGGGCTTATTTTCTCTTCATTTTAATTATTATTATTTATTTGGATTTTTTTGTTCTTCGATTATGATTCGGCTGTCAGATAGGCTATCGCAGCTTCGCAGATCTCCTTGCAATAAATGAGTCCTTTTCCGCGGTTTAACTCCGAAATGATTTCCTGTTTCGACTGGGCTGCCCTGTATGCTCTATCACTTGCCATCGCATCGATAGTATCCGCGACTCTGATAATTTTGGCTTCAAATCGTATTTCCTGCCCCTTTAAACCGCGGGGATACCCCGAGCCATCCATATTTTCATGGTGCTCAAGAATGATTTCAGCGATCGGCCATGGGAAATTGACCCTAGATATTGCCGCCCAACCAATTTCGGGATGCATCCGGATGACCGCAAATTCTGAATCAGTTAATTTTCCGGGTTTCAGGAGAATGTCTGAGGGGATGCTTATTTTCCCAATATCGTGAAGTCGTGAAGCAATACTAATTGGCTTTAATTGTTCCTCCTTGACAATACCTAAATTCCTCGCTATTTGGAGGGCCAGACGCTGTGTCCTTATCTGATGGTTCAAATCCCAGGGATCATTCATTCCAATCCCCCCTTCATCAGTATATGGACAAGCATCAAATAAGGGAACAAATTGCCGCTAGCAAATGTGGAATTATAATCGATAAACTTGCGTTTTTCGATTATAATGGAATCAGGATAGGATAGCACAGCGAAAGAGAGGTCGTTCAATGAAACGCTTCAGAAAAAGGCTTTTAAAAGCACTGTCCTATCCGGATGTAAATATTAAGAAGACCTATAAGATCTACCGGAAAGTCCAGAAGGTTGTACATCCATATTTTAAGCCGCTGTACAATTTATTGGACCATAAGATCATTGTTGCTTCAAGAGAAATCCCGGTGCGCATTTTTCGTCCTGAAAACCAAGAAATCCCCAGAGTTCTAATCTTCTTTCACGGCGGAGGCTGGGTTACTGGAGACATTGATTCCTACACCAATGTCTGTGCCAAAATGGCGGATCAGACCAATCATACGGTTATTTCCGTAGATTATCTTTTAGCGCCGGAAAACCCCTTCCCAGCTGGCATTGAGGAATGTTATCATGTTGCCAGGGAGTTATCCTTACGCTATGATCTGCTGCAATGCAGTCCCAAGGATATTACCTTGATTGGGGACAGTGCGGGCGGCAATCTGGCAGCAGCCGTGTCTTTAATGGCCAGAGACAGGGGTGAATTTCTGCCCCCCCGTCAAATACTCATCTATCCCGCAACCTATATTGATCATAGCCCAAGCTCTCCATTTCCGTCTATACGGGAAAATGGTACAGATTATATATTAACTGCCAAACGCATTCAGGATTATATGGATCTATATGTCCAAAGAGAAGAAGACCGCAACAACCCTTACGCGGCACCACTCTTAGCTAAAGATTTATCGAATCAGCCCCAGACACTGATTATCACGGCTGAATTTGACCCACTCCGCGATGAGGGGGAGGCTTATGGAATACGTCTGAGGGAATCCGGCAACGATGTCAGGATATATCGAATGAAAGACGCTGTTCATGGTTTCTTCTCGCTGGCATGGAACACGGAGCACCTCATCACATGCTATAAGGTGATTAATTCTTTTTTAGATGGCAGTACATTGTCAACCTAAAAATTATAATATGATGGCAAGCAGATTCTCAATATTCTAATTTTTGGGTTAACATAGTACGATATCAGAAAGGTGATCGAATGAGACAGCGAAAGAGCGTTGAGTGGACTAGACTGGATAATGCCTCTAAGATCTTTCCGGCAACATGCAGCAATAAAGACACGAAAGTATTCCGGCTCGCCTGTGAACTCTATAACGCTGTAGATCCTGAAATGTTGCAGGAAGCCCTGAATATCACGATGGATTATTTTCCGTTTTACAAATCCGTCTTAAGGAAAGGCGTATTCTGGTATTATTTTCAGACCAGCGACCTACATCCTGTAGTTGAAAGGGAGTCTGATCCGGTCTGTGCGCCGATCTATCTTGATGACAGAAAGAATTTGCTTTTCCGTGTGTCCTATTACCATAACAGAATCAATCTGGAAATTTTTCATGCTTTATCTGACGGTACTGGGGCGCTCTGGTTCATGAAAACCCTGGTCTATCATTATATCCGTCTGCGGCATAAGGAAGCCTTTGCGGACCAAATCCCTGAATTCAAGCCAAACGCCTCGATCAGCGAAAAAATGGATGACAGTTTCGGCAGGTATTTTGAAGGCCGGGATCTGGATATTCTGAAGCTGATGGATAACCCGAACAAAGCGAAAACAGCCCGGACTTATCGCATCCGTGGAACCAGGCTGGATGAAAACAAAGTGAAAGTAATCGAAGGTTCGATGTCTGCCAAGGAAGCTTTGGGATTAGCACATAAATATAATGCTACTTTGACTGTTTTTATTGCCGCCTTGTTTATTTATGCCCTACATAAAGAAAGGCCTGTACGCACGAAGAATGATCCCGTGGTTTTGTCCGTCCCGATTAATTTGCGGAATTTTTTCCAATCTGAGACAACCAGAAATTTTTTCAGCACGATGAATATTGGTTATCCCTTTGGCCAAGAAAGCCCCGATTTTCAAGACGTGATTCGAGGTGTAAGTGAGGACTTCCGAAAAGAGCTTACTGCAGAAAGCTTAAATCAACGCTTAAATCAATTAATGTCAATTGAAAAGAATCTTCTGACCCGGATTATTCCTTTGCCTTTCAAGGATTATTCACTGCGCCTGGCCAGTAAAATTGCTGACAGGGGGATCACTGCGGCAATAACGAATATTGGTCAAATCTTGCTTCCAGAAGAATTCAAACGCTATATTCGGCAGTTTAGCCTTTGCAGCAGCGCCAGAATGCCTCATATCAGCATATGCTCCTACAATGACAGGCTGGCTGTAAGTTTTAGTTCACCCTTCCGGGAAACTGAAATTCAACGTACTTTTTTTGAGTTCCTTTCGGAAAACGGCATCGACATTGAAATTACATGCAATCTTTAATCGAGTTAACAGAGAGGATCATCTTTATGCAATATTGCAGTCATTGCCAGGTCCGCATACGCGGCAATAAAAGAAATTGTCCCCTATGCGGAAATATTCTGCCGGGACACGATGGTGCCTACGATCAGCAGGAAATCTATCCGGTGGTTCCTCCTTTCTATGAACGGCATCTGGCCTTGCGGATTATGATCTTTGCCTCTGTCGTTGCTCTGGTCGTCAGTTTTATGGTCTATGCGTTATTCCCCTCGAGTATAAACTGGCCTGTTTTTGCTTTATTCGGCCTCATCAGCATGTGGCTGAGTTTAATTATCGTCATCAAGAAAAGGCATCACATTACCAAGAATATCATGTGGCAGGTAACCATTTTATCTTTTCTCAGTGTTATCTGGGACTGGGGAACCGGCTGGCGGGGCTGGTCCCTAGACTTTGTTGTTCCTATTTTGTTTGTCTCCGCCATGTTTGTGCTGTATGTAACGGCGAAAATTATGAAGCTCAGGGCCAGAGATTACATTACTTATTTTCTGTTAGATGGTCTTCTCGGCATCATTCCGGTAATATTCCTCTTGTTTGACTGGATTCATGTGCTATACCCTTCCGTAATCTCTGTTGCCGTCAGCATCATATTCCTCTCTGCGATCCTGATCTTTCAAGGGGAAAATATCAAGGCAGAACTAGCCAAACGCATGCATATTTAACATGGTTGCAACCCAAATATTACCAATGTATATTATGCCTATCCACATAGACGATTACCACTTTCACAGGAAACTCTGTCTATAAATATATTAGTAAAGGGCTGCAAAATGATAATCAGAAAAAATGGATTTACAAAAGACGATCTATGTCTTATGTTGAGCGAAACTACTACAAAAATCGTACAGAATATTGAAGATCGATGCGGAAAACTAAAGTCCTTCGATCTGAACTTCAATTTTGAGAAGTCACAATACCGGCTCACTGATCGGGACATAGGAGCATTCCGAAGCAGGAGCCAAAAGGATGACATTTAGAATAAATTCGGATATTAAAAAAGCATCCAGATTCGTTCTACCTGCTGCTTATTTTAGCAATTAGCAAAATAGGGGCTGCTGAAAACTATCAAAACCTGCATGGACCTTGGTAATCAATGGTATTTTGCGCTAAAATAGTACATGCATAAACTTTATTAAAAAGTCTTGCGTTTTGGTGCAGGTTTTGATGCACAAGTAAAAAAGGTCAACTTCAAAGGTCAATTTGTAAAACTGAGTAAAAACTATTAATAAATTGTAAATTTTTCTGACACACAATACGCATACAAACACAAAAACAACCTCCAAGGAAAAACCCTAGAGGTCTTGTTTCTAGTGGAGCCGATGGTCGGAATCGAACCGACGACCTGCTCATTACGAGTGCCTTGACGCGTAGTCCAACTGAAACTGCCGAATCCTGAAATGTAGGAATATAGCGGCTTTCAGGTTTCAGCAAATGTCCTTCAAACTAACTAATACTGCCTTTTTCTGATTGAATTGCAGTAGTAATTGCAGTAAATTGCAGTAGTAAAAAACTCTTCATTAGACTAATTAAACCATCTGACACTCGTCCTTTTTACTACCTTTTTTTTTGACTTCAAGCTCCAATCCTGCTCCATCCAAATATTTAAGAAAATTTCTCAAAGTGGGGGAATGTCCTACTTTTTCCATTCTTGAAATACTTTGCTGACTTATCCCTGTTATTTCTGCAAGCTCCGGCTGTGTTATTCCGGATTCTTTTCTCATTTTTATGATTGTCTCAATAAGCTTATATTCTGTATCGATAATTTCATAAGCTTTGGCAAATTCTTGATTCTTTTTTCTTTCTTCTATTTCTGCCTTAATGTTCCCCTTAACAAATGGCATTTTCTTTTTCTCCTTTAAATAGTTTCTAATAGTTTTTATCTTTTAGTTTCTTTATATCTCTATAGCCCTTTGCTTAGCTAGTCTTATATCCGTGAGTTCTGCTTTATTTTTTTGTTTTTTACATACATGAAGTATGTAAATATTATCTCTGTCTATCATCAAATAGAAAAATCTGTTATGTCTTTTGAACTTTATTTCATAAATACCTGCTTTGGTATCTATTGGTCTAGTTTCAAGGATATCCTTTAAATAATCAAATCCCTCTTCCTCTAATTTTTCAAGTATCTTCCAGCCTTCTGCGCTTTCAATTGCCGGCAGGTTATCAAGATATTCGGCAATTAAATCTTTTCCTCCAGCTGTTTGGTATCGAAAGACATTCACATTATATCCTCCTGAGTTGAAAAAATACATCATATTTGATTTATTTTTTCTATTTATAAAATACAACATCTTTGATGTATTGTCAATAAATCCTTTATTGAATAAACATATTATAAATTTATTCATTCCATATTAGTTTCCTTTTTTCATAATCTGAAATAATGCTTTTCTCCCCATTTCACTGTTTAGCCATACTTGTAAGGCTTCACGGGGAAACTTAACCGTCTTTGGCCCAAACCACAAGGCCGGAAAACCAGTGGTATTTACTGTATGAGCTAACTGATAAAGTTTATCCCGGCCAATTCTAAATTTCTGTGCTGCTTCTGTTGCAGTTAAAAGTTCTCCCTGCCTTGATGGATCACTCTTTGAATTGACTATATTTGTAGTCTCCATAACGTCCCCTTTCGATTTACAAACAATAAAGCAGCAGAAGGGTATGCCTCGCAATAAAAATATCTATCCACTTATTCAGGCATACCCCATACCGCTTTCTGTTTTGGTTTTCTTATTGGTTATATCCGGCAGGCGGCGGTTAACCGTCTCATAGGAATTTCACCTCCCCGTCAACGACCGGGGCGTACTCTGGGACTTAACCTCGACTGCACGCAAGTATCATTATCCCTTCGTATGTGTCATGGCCATAAATGCTACCAGCATTTATTTATTGCACGGGTATTAACCGCTTCCACCTTACCTTATATCGACTCCATTAATGACTTTAATCCTTTTGTTGAAATTCGACGTTACCGAACAGGTGATCATGGCGTACCTGCAATCTGGCTTTCCTTTTATAGGACATACGGGGAAAGTACCGGATAAAACACATATTTAATTTTCAAAGACCTCCGAGGGGGGTAGAATAAGTCTCTCTATTAATCAGCAGATTTTTTTGCCGTTTGTACCCCCCCCTTTAAAATATTTATTGAGAATTTTTCATATTTTTTTGTGGTTAATGATTGGATTATGATACTCGGCTTAACTTTCTACTTTAAATACATTAGCTTGTGCGAATTCCGATAGTGTTTCAGAAATGCAAAAACACCGCAATCCATGCGGTGTCTATGTTTTCTATGAAATCGATGGTCGGAATCGAACCGACAACGGTGGTTGTTCATAATGTAGTATAAATACCATTAACTAAACAAACTCTTGATCCAATCCCAGATTCTTCTTAGGATGCCCTTATTTTTATATAAGCTATCATAATAAGCATTCCGCCTTAATTCCTCAGCAGCACGTCCCGCCTCAATTTGCCCAGGCATCCATTTAGGTGCCCACACAACTTGACCGTTACGTATGAAATAATGCGATTGGCATGGTTGCTGCCAATTGCCTATCGAAGGGTATAGTGTTGGGCCATCAGGAGTCTCCGAAAAAGACCATTCTGTTGGGCCTAATGGAGTCCGGATCTTTGCTCCACAACCACAAGCACAAAGATGTGCAGCAGCCCTGAATTCCTCTGAAACATAAAGAACGCCCTGTTCTAACTCCTTGGGCATATAGTGAACTCGTTGTAACTTAATCTTCGCCATTCTGGTTGTCAGTCAAATCACTCCCAACTATCTTCATGTCAGAAATATCAAACAGCAGATCATAATTGGCCACAGCTTCCATGTAGAATCCCCGCAACTGCTTAAATCTTATAACTGCTAGGCAAGCATTCAGTGCATTGAGCTCCCCGATTTGAATATTCGTTTTATACATTTTGTCAGGATTGTCGGTAAGCGGTACCATTCCTTTCTCTTTCATTATCTGATCCTCATCAGTAGAAAAGTAAGAAGTACGTACCATCCCCTTTAGCTTTCCGTTTTTTCGGCTAAGCCCCATCCCGACATCAATAAAAGGAATTTTCATTGAAACTAAAAGTTCAATAATACCGGCACGCGAGGTTCCCTTATCAACACACACAAACGCAAAAGTTACATTGTTTAAGTCTTCTTTACATGTATCGTCAATGAATTTTGGTTCGGCTTTTAGTCCGGTTCGAAAGTTCTCATATCGCGAATTTAAGACATTCACTTTGAGCTTACCAAGTTCATCTGGCTGGAGTCTTCCCGGGGAGCGGAAAGCATTGTGAACATAGTACGGGTCTATATCAAACATACGAATTTCCCTAACTGGTGTCTTTATGAGAAAATCAAGTAAATATGAACCAGTGCCTCCAAGTCCTATAATCGCAACAACATCATCCTTAAATTTTGCGGACAAATCGGATATCTCAGCCCTGGATGTAAGTGTATCTTGAAATTTGAATATTGAGTCTTCCTGTACCCGCTCAACAATTTTATACGTATAAGGATTTGCGTCATATTTCTCCATAGCCGGTCCAGATATAATGGAGACGTAGCTTTCAATTTTCTCAAAAAAATCCAGAAACCTGCCAGTGCTCCGTGGTTTATTAGAAAACGAGCGCTCTACGATTACATCCTTGCTATTCTCACTTAAAGGGAGACTAACAGGACCTCCAGCGAGATTTGGAATTGGCTTACCATCAAGATTATACGGCACAGAACCTGCAAAATAGACTTGATGATCATCTTGTTTAACCTTATTCTGATCGATGAACACAAGCTTGGTAACAAACGCACCTGTCTGCAGTTGAAGTTGTTGATTCAAGTATGGTATGTCCCGTATAACAAGATAATTGCTATCAAATCCAACAGCATATCCCTTTTCTACTAAACGCTTAATATCGTCATTATGACTGACCAGTCTCTGAAACACTAAAAATCATTCCTTCCTTCACCTTAACTGAACCGCCGGAGGGCAGTGTTCCTTCCGGTTTGTTGCCTTGACCCCTCACATATTTAACAGAATAGGTTATCTCAGGATGTCGAGCGTAATCTGGGACTTCGAGGGTAACTACTTCGCTATATGTAATTTCCCCCTTCGGCCATTCATGAGGAGTACCTTCCACAATAATAGTAACCATTTTCTTTTTTTCTTCCATTATTATTTGCCTCCTTATTTTGTAATGGTATATTTTTTGTCTGCATTTATCCGGAACTCTTAGGTTCCAGTTTATTGTACGTCCTCTGGAACCTTTTGTCAACACTTTTTCAAAATTATGTTGCTTTTAGGTTCCATAAATGTTATTCTGATACTAATGAGAAAGGAGGGTATATTGTTGAATACGTTGGCATCCTACGTAAAAACGAAGCGGGAAGCGTACGAGCTGTCTGTCCGAAAACTCGCAGAAAAAGCAGAAATTAGTCATACCGAAATAAAGCGCATTGAAGATGGCACCCGTAAACAGCCTTCACCGAAGATATTAAAGACAATAGCAACAGCATTGAATGTCCCTTATAATGATATCATGGTTGCTGCCGGATATCTAAATGAAGCAGAGAGTGAAGATATACCCACGATGATGACCGCATCGCAATCAAAATCCTCAGCTCTGGATTTTGCCGAACTCACGGAAAGAGAACTTGAAGATGTGAAGCGTTATATTGCCTTCATTAAGAGCCAGAGATAGTAGAAAAGACCACACCTTTTTGGGTGTGGTCTTTTCTACTATCTGACCGGAATTCTTATAGACGTGATTGGCTGGAAGCGTCCTTCAGCCTCGGCCATAATAGCTGCATAAATGTCGTTTGTTTTCGTTAAATCTTCGATTGTAATGACCAGAGCATATGGGATTTCAACGTCGTTTTCCGTTCCCCAGCGTGTGCTTAAATCTAACCATACCTCCCAATCGCCTGACGTGAAACCTGAGAAGGTATTAGAAAAATGATAGCAAGTGTCCCATTTGGTACGGTTATCGCTTACTTTCGGATTAGCGACGTTCAGATTCCCGTTCTTATCCAATTTGTGAAGCGAGGCCGATATGTATGCTCCGAGATATTGGCTTCCTTTCGTCTTATCAATGGGGGGATTTGTCACGCATGTAATGGTTACTCTTGTTGTGTTATTTCCTCTAAGTGCTGCTTGGGGCGAGGGCATCAAGAATTTAACATGTTCTTTTGTGAGGCGCTTAAGAGAGCCTGATCGCAAAAAAGACACCTTATATTGCGAAGAGTATTTGCAACTTTGCGGAGACGATAATCCCCGCCCGTAGTGATTGCCAATGTAGTCAGCCTCTTCTTGCGTTATCTTTTTTGTGTTCCACAGATGCTGCGCACCATTATAGAGAAGAGCCTGAGCAAGCATCACGTCCCTGTTTGGGGTGACATTGAGCAACTCTGCCAAGTCTCCAGCCACAACAGGTGCTGCAAATGATGTTCCGCAGTCCACAGCAAGTCTACCGTTTGGTGCCATAATTATTGAAAAAGGATCACGGGGAATCGTGAGGTCATAACAGAGATTTGCACCATATGCAACTAGATCTGGTTTGTAAAAGCCAGCAAAACCAGGGCCTGTCCGAGAATAAGCAGTTATGACATTCGCTTCGCTAAATGCGTTATTATGAGTTATTCCGGCCACCGCACCCACGGTTATTCCAAGCATTGCGTCACCTGGTTCTGCGACACGTATATCGTCGTCTTCGAGTATTTCCTCCAAAGAACTACTCGATTTAGCAAGATCATGGTTTCCGGCAGAAATCACAAACTTGATACTGTATCGTTTCATAAGGCTGTCGAGGTGGTAACCCATGATACTCAATTCGTCTCCGTCAATCGGACGGGGTGCATTAGTTGAAAGATTGAATATCTTACAGACGTCAGCGAAGGCTGAAACTGCCTCTTCAATCCGTTTTGTCATAACGTCTGATGGGACTTTTGTGTCCGATCCGTAGATATCACAGTCAATAACTTTAGTCCGCGGAGTTAGATATGGCTCTGCCAATTGCATTCCGATATGGGCAAAAACGACCTTGCTTGCTACAGCTGTACCATGCGGGCCGCCGCTACCCGTACAACTGCTTGCCTGCCAGTGGACGGGTACCAAGGCAGAAAAATCCGACGGGAAATTCACGCCACTATCCAATACAGCCACAGCAGGCAGGGCGTCAATATCGATGTCTGGAGAAAGACCCATCTCAGACCCGAATAGATTTAATCCGCTGGGGCTAACCTGAAAAAACGAGGTTTGCTCTACTCTGTAAATGACAGCATCACAAGAAACCGCCTCAAGATTTTTGATTGGGATTACAGCTCTTACAACCGTTGTCCCGTCGGATAGTTTATACGGTTCGGCTTGTAAGGAGCCTTCCATTTCTTTGATTTTCACAGTCAGCCGCCTTGCCGCTTTATCTTGAATTTCATCCGAAAGATTCGGGATAAACATCATTTGCACATCGACAGACAGGCTATCCTTTTGTTCTGCTAAATATTTTTTTAGCGAGCGGGCTTGTTTTTCTTCCGTAGGAAACGGCTCAAATTCCTCGACATATTGAAAGTGCTTTAAGCTGCCCGAATCCCTATATGTGCCAACACGATCTTGAAGTCTCTGAAACATTGATTTGTTCGTGCTAACAATCGCGTGTCGTTTGTCTTTTATTGCATTGATTTTCAGGCCTTCTTTTTCGGCAATATCTCGCTTGGCGTAAATATCCTCACCCTCTGGTAGCACCATTTTAAAGACCACGATATCCTCTTCGCTGAGGGAGTCATTTTGGAGATTTGAATATGCTGTCATAATCTCCTGCAACCCTTGAGATAAGCTATTGCCATGCGACGAGAAGTCAAGGCCACGATCAACGGATATGGCCATTGGTTTTTTCTCAAGCTCATCGACTTCCTCCTGCGGTATCCACAGATGGAATCTTCTATCATCATTGCTCATCTGACTTCCCCCTATATTTCTTTAATTGATAATCCAAAGTCGTATGTGGTGTACCGAGCGCTTTGGCAATCTGTCTGGTCGACACCCCGCGTTCGATCATATCAACCATTACTTTCATTGCCTCTTCGTTGTCGCCGGAATATTTGGTGAGTTGTTGCAAGAGGATGGTTGTGACATCCTCGGTTTTCAAATGCTTTTCTATAAGGTATTTTTTTAAAGCCGCATTCGCTAACTCTTTAATCTGTGCGCCATTCAAGCCTTCAGATATTTTAGCTAAAAGAGCGTAATCAAGTTTGATGTCGACATCATGCTCGCTTATCCATTTCTTAAAAAGCGTCTGACGCTGTTCATTGTTCGGTAAATCCAGTGTAACGGTTACATTGAAACGCCTCCAGATTGCCGGGTCAAGTAAGTGCTCGTGGTTGGTTGCGGCTATTAGGAACACGTTGCTGGGCATGTTGTCGAAGTTCTGAAGCAGTGTAGTAACAACGCGCTTTAGTTCGCCTAATTCGTTTGAATCATCCCTTTTTTTTGCTATCGCATCAAACTCATCCAAAAAAAGGATTATACGTTGATTTCGAACAGAGTCAAACACCTTTCTTAAGTTTGTACTCGTCTGCCCCAAATACGATGAAATTAATCCATCTAAGCGAACATAGGCAATTTTCATAGAAAGCTCATTTCCAATAGCATATGCTGTCATCGTCTTACCACATCCGGGTGGGCCGCAAAACAAAAGGCGATTCGACGGAGTAACATTATGCTTTAGGAGTTCATCTGTGTTCTTCTGTTCAGAAATCACTTGTTCTATTATCTGTTTCTGGCTGTCCGAAAGTATGACGTCGCTAAGTTCGACATTTGATTCTACAATTTCGTATAACTCTAATAAACTGTCCTTGTCTCTTGGGGCAGATCCCTGCG
Source organism: Dehalobacter sp. TeCB1 (assembly GCF_001707455.1). NCBI lineage: Bacteria > Bacillati > Bacillota > Clostridia > Eubacteriales > Desulfitobacteriaceae > Dehalobacter > Dehalobacter sp. TeCB1. Next base: position 26,283 of record NZ_MCHF01000008.1, read on the forward strand.
CTGCTTGAGGAGAGAAAGACATAGTATCAAGAGGCGCTTCGATACTCCTCTTATCTGATACTTTCTTTAGTTTATAGGCATTTCGTATTCTCTGAGCCAATGGGACATTGCCTTTCTTTTCTTCATCTCCAGCCAATACCTCAATGGCGTCTTTGAATTTACCTTCATCCCGGCTACAATGAGCGACTATTAGGTTTTCAATTAAGTCTGCCTTCATATCGACACCTCGTTGATTATTCGTACATCTTTGTGCACTTCTCTTAAAGAATAGCTCTCCGTTGTTATTTCGTCAATAGGTTTTTCGTACACTTTCGTACATTTATTTTCAAGGCATTATCTTACAACGCAACAAAAGCGATATTGCCTGGCATAAGGTCAACGCCTTCCCTTTGTTGTAGGATGTCTTCATCAGGAGCATACCGCTCCTCTGTCATTACTTTTATCAGGATAGTTACTAATTGTAACGGTCAGATTGCGTATTCCGGCGTATCCGGACAGGCATTCCGGAGGCATCCGGACACCGTTCCGGAATTATCCGGACAGTAAACCGGAAACATCCGGACACTTTGTCGGTTAGTTTTTACTCAATTTGTAGTAGCCTTTTAATGGTTTGAAGGATACTCCAAATTATGTATATGGTCAACAAGAACCTTCTCCGTTGTGGTTGTGGAGAGTGTGGATAAGCTCTTTTAAGGAATACCTATTACTGCTTATCCAAGACCTGTGGTCAACCTGAAGCGTAGCGTAAGGTTGTCCATAGGGCGGCACTATCCACGACCTTGGTGATCTTACTTTAAAGGTTTTTGATTATTCTTTCAGCCATTACTTCCCGCATGGATATTTTAGAATCTAAGGCCAGGATATAGGCGTTATGAATTACTCTATCCATGATTGCATCAGCAATTGTTGGATCTGGGAACAAATCATACCACTGGGTATGAGAAACTTGTCCGGAAAGTATTGTAGAACCTTTGTTATATCGGCTTTCCGCGATTTCTAGGATGTCTCTGCTTTCTTCAAGGCTGTATGCTTTAAGACCGATATCATCCAGGATTAAAAGCTTAATGTTTTGGAGGCTTAACATATACTTTGTGTACCGGTTTTCAAGTTTCGATTCCTGGATTTCTAAGAGGAGTTCCGGGATTCTGAAATATTTAGCAGTGTATCCGTGCCGGCAGGCACAGTTTCCCAAGGCGCAAGCGATATACGATTTGCCACTTCCTGTTTTGCCGGAAATAACGATGTTCAGTTTTTGCTCAATGAAAGCACAAGTAGAAAGGGTTTGAATGACTTTTTTGTCAATTGTTCTATCCACGGTGTAATCTATATCTTCAATGCAGGCATTCAGTCCGAGAGATGCCTGACGTAAGAGGCGCTCTATCCGGGAGTTTTTCTTAGATAGCCATTCTTTTTCGACCATGATTCCCAGTCGTTCTTCAAAAGAGAGCTCGCGTAAAGCAGCATCCGGATCACTCAACATCTGTGCCATAACTTTGAGTTTTAAACTTTTAAGCTTTTCTACGGTGGGATTATTAAGCATGAATGCCACCTCCCACGTAAGCCCGGCTTCCTCTGACATTGGTATGGCGAATGATTTTCTCATCTTCTAACTGCGTCGATTTTACCGTTACTTGTTTGAGGATGATACTGAAATACTTGTAAGTATAGGTCTTTTGAACAAGCGCTAATTCGCTGGCTTTTTCCATTAATTCCGGGGCATAATTTTTACTCAGTCTCATGATACCCATACAAGCCCGATAGGTTTGCACCGGATATTCTCGACTTTCAAGAACACCTTTTATGAGTTTTTGAGTATTAGGGCCGATGGTCTTGGCCCATGACAGAAAACGCTCTGAACTCCAGCCGGATACCGCCTTATGTCCCTCTGGCATATGTTCCGGCAGAGTGGTATAACGCATATATGGATTATGGTTTTTGGGATAAGCAGCAACTCTTTCACCGGCAACATAGATTTCGATTGTTTTGGAAGTTGCCCGTACCGAACATTTCTCACCAACATAGGTGTACGGTACACTGTAAAAGAAACTTTCATAGTCCACATGGTAATTGAATTGAACTTTGGTCTCTTTCCATTCGGCAAATTCATATTTTCCTGTAGGTAATGGCTGTAAGCATTGTTTATCTATCTTCTCAAAAGCGGTTAATCTATTGCCTTCCATCTTTTGAAAAGGACGCTTGATGAATCTTTGTAATTCTTCGCTAACAGCCTGATTTAACTCATAAAGACTAAAGAACTGTCTGTTTCTAAGAACTGCAATGATTCTTCTGGATACATTGCCAACCATGTTTTCATCGGCAGCCTTATCTTTGGGCTTGCCAGGGCGGGCAGGGATGAGTGTGGTGTTGTAAAACCTGGCCATTTCGTTGTAACTCTTATTGAGTATGGGATCTATCCGGTCCGCAGTTGTGACTGCTGTTTTCGTATTATCCGGGATAGTGACTCTGGGAACCCCTCCGAAGTATTCATAAGCCTTAACATGGGCATCGATCCAGTTGGGAAGTCTCATATCGCCGTAGGCATAAACAAAAGGATAGGCGCTGGCTGGAAGCACTGCTACAAAAAGATAGGCCGTCATAATTTCACCGGTTTCAGGTTCCACATAAGACATTGTTTGACCCGCCCAGTCTACCTGCATTTCTTCACCTGCTTTATGTTCGATATGCATGGTTAGCTGGTTGGCCTTTCTAAACTTTCTGTAACGCTCGCAGAATTGGGTATACATGATGCCACTAGGATGTTTTCTTTTATATTCCTCCCATAAAAGCATGAGAGTTACGTTCCTTCTTTTCATTTCGTAGAAAACATATTCCATGTTCGGTTCAGGTATTGGATTCTTACACTTTGTCGGGGGATAGAGTAAAGACAACAATTGCTTGTCTGTAAGCTCTACTGGCCATGTAATTCCTGCATTCTCAGCGCGTTCAAGTACTTCAGATACTGTGGATTTACCACAGTTACAGGATTTCCCGATTTCTCTTAAGGAAAGTCCCACTTCGTGTTTCAGTCTTAGAATCTCTTTTGCTTTCAGCATTTCAAGCCTCCTCATCTTGCGGCCCCTTTCTTTCTTCTAGAGAAAGGGTACCAGTTAGTTTCCTAACTCGACAAGGTGTCCGGATGTGACCGAAATGCTGTCCGGATAATTCCGTTATGCTGTCCGGATGTTGCCGTTACTCTGTCCGGATGCTGCCGAAATTGGTGTCCGGATGTTTCCGAAATACGCAGTCAGATTGTCCGGATCATGAAAATCCAATGAGTCCGTGAGGTTACCCTGTGCGTCTGCTTCCACCAGCAGAATCTCCTTGCCTTGGCAGACAAGGCCGATAAAAAGATTGACAGCAGTTATCGTCTTCCGACACTCCCTTATGGTTGGCAAGAGCGATTACTTTCGCCATATTGTTTTCCTCCTTGTTACACAAAAAGCCGCTTGCTTTATTCACAATAAAGCAAACGGCTTTTTACTTGTTTTATATATGATAAAGAGAATGCTAGTTAGAAACAATTATACATAAACAAATTAGATGCTATTGTCAAAAAGTACCAGAGTTCAATTATTGCCAAATACATTATTTCTCTCTCTTTTCACTTATCTATACTCTGGGACACTGATCTAAAAGCTAACCCGTCATGTGTGTCTAGCTTCAAAATTATTACAGGATTCTCGCTCCTAAATCTGATAATACTATCACTAAGCTCCAATGAAAGTTGCTTTAACTCCATCCCTAGCTCAAGACAGTTGGAAAATAACCTATTAAATTGTTTTGATGGACTATTTAATTCTATTTGCTTAATAAATGGACTCAAGGATACGATAAAGTAATTAACTCTCCAACCCGCACTCAATAGTACTAATAATCTACTCAATTGGTCCTCAAACCTCTTGGAAAAGATACCGGGAAAACTTATTCTTGCATTAAACGAAATAACACCTTTGGCCTCAACAACTATTTGCTCACCATCGCCTAATAACAACAAATCCGCCTTATAACCTTCAATATATTTTTCGCGTACTATGCTGTAATTGTTGCCTGGAAAAACAAGACCTCCTTTTATCGCTTGTTCAAGATACGCATTCACTAACCTTAAATCTAGCAAGACATAATCATCATTATGCTTGGCGGCAAATAATGAATACTTTGTTCTACAATTAGAATTCATATTTTCCGTCAATAATACCAGCTTATTATTTAGAGGTAAGTATTTCTCCATTTTTGAGGAGTTGGGTACATAGCATTCGTAAATCTTCTTCTTAACTTGAACAGTGCTTATAAACCTATTTTTCCCTTCTTCTAAGAAGATCCCTTCGACTAATTTATCATATTTTTTCAATCGGTGCTCCCTTATGTATGATCATCTTCATTCGTCCTATTTCTGATAATTAAGAAATTTTAGGATCAAAATGTATACCCTTATTTTCCCAACCTGTCTCTGCATTGTTCTCTTTCCATGTCAGTAAAAAGTATCCTGAACTCATCTTTTAGGACTAATACTTCAGCAGAAAGATCAAGCCTATGTAGTTCCCATAGCTTTATGAAGCCCTCAGTTCCTCCTTCTTTTTGAATCAGAGAATGCGCCGCATCAACTCCACCTTTATCCGTAACAACTTGAAGAAAACGACTTGCATTGTATTTACATTCCTTCTTTGCTCGCTGATAAATGTCAATCATCGCGTCATTAAATTGCTGCTGTAGGTTCTTCATTGGCTCCCCTCCTAAATTCCTCAAACACCTTTTCAGTATTCATGAAGTATATACGCCCAAGTATTCTCCTCCCATCCTGTGCTGGTAATCCCAAAATTCCCCATTATATTTCCTAGCAATAAGCCTTAGATCCGGCCAGGTAAACCAATTAAATATCTCAGGGGGTAATTGTCTAAGATCAATTTGTGGCGTGTGTCGCAATTCTCTGGCCCATAGTTGCAACATAATAGCTGCCTGCTGCTCATCAAGGCTTAAAGGCTTATTAAGAAGTAAAGCATCTTTCGTATCTGCTATCAAGCCAAAATAAGCCAGTGTTTTTATAAAGGATCTCGCTGAACGGGCAACAACGTCTCGATCACCTGATCCCTCGATCATCTTACGTTGAAGAAAAGCAAGATTTAATTCAGTCTCCCACTCATATAACCTAAAAATGTGTTCGGAAATATTTATCAGTGTCTCCGTACTGGAAATAAGATAGAAAAGATAAATAGGCGACATAAAATCAAGGCCATATTTCTCGCTTAGTTCCTTCAAGCACACAATTGGTCTTACCCTCGCACGGTTTGAGGGATCACGCAGAAAACAACGAACTAAGACCGTACGCACTTTTCTTTTTCCTTCTTTTCCAGTTAATTCACGGGCAATTTGTTCAAATGGGTGATTAAATTCAGTAAGCTTCTGCCCTGGCTGAGCCAGTAATAAACTCTCATAGATCCATTGTGGTTTTAATGGCCGATCAAATCCTATCATGGAAGCACCTCCACGAACGGTATTATTACTTCTTGAATATTGGTTCCACCATGACTGATCTCTAACTTATCCTTTGTGTTAAACATTTCGCGCCCCCGTGGAAAAATTAGTACTTTATCTCCAACGATTCGCTGATTTTGCATAACCATTACCTCATTCTTGCTTGCAAACTCCTCCGCTAACTTCTTATTTGGATAGATGAGTGCCCGCCGAGCGCGTTCCTCCACTAGGTATTTATCTGAATTAACTCCATTACCACAACACCAAATCGTGCCATGATCTGCTGTTAAGAATATTTTATACCCTTCACTTAGTAATTTAGAAATAATCCTGGCGATCTGCGACTCATTGTAAAGTTCATTCAGCTGCCTGTGCATATTCTTTTTGCTTTTCGTAAAAAGAGTAGTATTATGTCCAACGCTATCAATAAGGTTAAAAATAATACCTAATACTTCAAAAGCCAAATATTCCGGATTCCATTTACCATCTGTATTCTTGAATAAGTATTTCGTTTTACTTTTTCCATCCATAAACAGTCTCTCCACAGCCTTGTAAAAGCCGGTAGTCTCGGAAACCATCTTACTCAGGGCCACTTCGCCACTGAAAAGTGAAGTGCGCGATACAGCTGTAAGTGTTGGTATTAGTGCAAAAGTTACCTGTTCCTTAAAGTCCGATATTTGGTTTACGTTCAAATATTTCTTTAGTCCGAGCCACTCTGCAAGGCCCATGCCATCAAAGCAGAGCAGGGCGATTCTCCTGCTATCTAAAGTGCTAAGGTAATTCATGGTTTGATTAATTGTAACCGGTCCATTCATATAGCTAGCGAAAAACAACTGGTCATATCCCTCAAAAATAAAGTTCAAAAAGTGTTGATCAAGCTTATGTTCTAAATCAGAATAAGCTTGGGTGTTTGTCATCTCCATCGGATGAAGCACTTCTAATTCTCCATATTTCTGTGCAATATCTCCCCAATTAATACTATCTTGTAATAGCAATTGCTGGATTTGATGAATAAGCCGCTGACAACTATTCTCGGTATTATTTTCATTAAGCTCTCTTTGATCATTTTTATTGGTATCCGTTAAGCCAGAATAGATCTTTGCACGAGCTGTAACTTTCCTAAGTCTCACCCATTCCTCGATCAAAAGTTGCGTCTGTTGCTCATCCAGAAAACTCATTTTGTCTTCCATTAGTTGATAGGTATCAAAGATAGATTGATAATGCTCGCTCTCGTACTTTTTTAGCGCTCTGCTATCAAGACGGGGAAAAACATCCGTGAGTTTCCAGGAAAGAAAATCGGCGCAACTTTCAACATCATAAGGTAGAAAGGTTTCCTCTCTTTGTATCAGAATCAAAATATGCTGAGTTTGGTGTTGCCGAATAAACTGCCGCAAAGATAATTCTCCTTGGAAACTAATAATTGCAAAGTACTTTTCCAACTCTTGTTGCAACGACTTATCACTTCCAAGTTGATCCAAGTCTTTGACAATTACCAGTTGGCTGTAAGACTGTTTTGCTTTGTCGATTAGAGTAGCATACCAATTCTTCATCATACAAACTCCACATAAGCAATTTGTTCACACCTAAGTGATGGAATCATTTGTCTTCTCTTACGGGCTTGGATTCGGAAGTTATCCCTTTCAGTTTGCAGTTCTTTTAATCGCGCATTCCGGATATTTTCGACGGCAATACGCATCAATCCATTTTCTCTGGCACTAAAATAGGCCTGTCTGTTCTCCTCCTGTTTACGGAGTTTTTCTTCCATTCCTATCCTCTGTTCAAGATATATCGCCTCTGCCAGCTGTTCACCTTGCCTCTTCCCTCTTTCCATAACCATAGCTAGATCAATATCCTGCGTAATCGCGACAAGATCCTGTACCTGTAACTGCAACCCCTGAAAATATTTTGTGATGCGAGAGTTATATTGTCCATTTGAATTGATAAAGCAAGGAATAATAAACAGCTTTTCCTTATCCACATAATTTGTCAGTCTCAGTTGATAAACGAATGCTAGCCCTGCTTCTCCTGCGAACTTGTGTTCATTTATCCGTATTCTAGCACTAATGTCTTGAGATAAGCTATCCTCCAATTGATGCATCGCCATCCTGACAAAAGGATGCCCTGGTCCCAAGATTTCGGACTCTTCCTGCTCCAAGGTAAATTTCTGATGAAAAATGACATTTTTCCAATGCTTACCATTAATAGGATCATCAAAATAATAGACACCTGAACGCCCTTTATACTCCTGCATAGAGGCTCCAAAGATGCTTAGGTATCCCTCTAGTAGTTGCTTTGTTTCCTCTCCTTTTTTTTCTAATTCCCAGGCCGAGACATTATAGTTTTCTTCCAGTTGAGAAAAAGGCAGGGCAAGCTCTCCTTTGCCAATCATGTCTTTGGCCCGCTGATAGATCTCTTCTGAAATCTTTTCTAGCTGAGTAACATCCTCCAGCCGTTTCTGCACAGCATTAATATAAATGTTTTCGAAAGAAAACTCTTCCTGCAACGTGCTGAGTATATCTGCAAGTTTATCTTCTCCAGCCTGAAATTCTTTCTTTATAGTATCAAGCTTGTTCTCAATTACCCTTCGCACCCTTTGTTCTACCGTATCTTCCAATTGAAAATTGACAATCTTCACATCATACTTCTGTCCGATCCTATCAATACGTCCAATCCGTTGTTCTAGACGCATCGGATTCCAAGGCAAATCGTAATTAATAAGTACGCGACAAAACTGTAGGTTAATCCCCTCTCCTCCCGCATCCGTAGAGATTAAAAACAAAGCCTCCTGGCGGAATAAATCTTTCGCCTGCTGTTTCTCTTGCGAGGACATACGTCCATTGAGCAATGCTGTTTTATACCCCAGATTTTGTAGACAGCTATTCAAATAATACTGAGTTTCTACGAACTCTGTGAAGATAATAAACTTCAACTCAGGATCATTCTCTCGAATTTTAAATTCATCAATAATCTCCAGCAAGGTTCGGAGCTTCGCGTCAGTTCGTCCCAAACTTGCCTCCCGAGCAAGCTCGACCAATCGTTCCAGTATTTGAATCTCGGTTTCCAAGTATTTCTTATTTATCTGCCAGTTGGTAGAGCCTTTTTCCAGATACACCATTTGTTCTTCAACATTCAATTCTTGTATTTCTTCAACTTCGGTATCATTCTCTTCAACATTAAACTCTACCTTCTCCATTGTCTTGCTTGCTTCCTTGAGTAGCGTTAGTCTCTTGTCTAAAGATTTCCAGATTGTTTGAGAACTGCTACTGACCATGCGCTGATAAAGCAGAAGAAGAAACATCATGGTCCGGTTATTTTGCGTCTGGGCCAAATTATAGTATTCACTCACATATACACTGACCGCCTGATACAATTTCAGTTCAATTCCATCCTCCGGCTTATCTCTGCGTATACTGCATAATGAAGTCAGCCGTTGTTTGAACAGACGTTCTCCTCGGAAATTAACAACCGCACGTTTATTGTTCCTAACGGTAATTTTCTCAACGTTTTCCGGAGTCACAACACTGCTATTATAAAAGCGATAGGGATCTACTAGGTTCAGTAGGTAACGAAACCTGTCAGAATCTCCCTGATGCGGTGTAGCTGTTAGTAAAATAAAACAAGGAATGCTTTCCGCCAGTGCTTTCCCGGCTTTAAACCGGGCTGTTTCTTCTCCCCTCATATCCTTGGTCAGTTTATGGGCTTCATCAATTATTGCCATGTCAAAACCAGCCTGAGTAGCCGCTTCAAGAACATGCTCATTATGCCAGGTCCTTCTAGCTAACAAAGCTTCATTAATATCCTTATTTATTTTTTTGGGCTTAATAAAATCCATCGACGTTATAATTTTATCCCTCAAAGTCCAAATGTTTGTATTCTCTCCATATAGCTGTTTTAAGCTTTGTACTGTCTCCCGGTCATAAATAATGAAATCTTCATTGAACTTCTGTTTTAGTTCTTCCTGCCACTGTAAGCAGAGCCCTGAAGGAGCAACAACCAGAACCCGAGCTACCAATCCTCTGGTTTTTAACTCTTCATATACTAGGGCAGCTTCGATGGTTTTACCAAGCCCAACCTCATCAGCAATCAGTACTCTTGGGGTAGGTTGATCCAGCACATACTTTACTGCCAATAGCTGATGCGGAAGAGGCAAAATCTTGAAATTAGCCGCGGCTTGCAAACCATCCCCAGTGTTATCGGCCTCAATCTGCTTCTGGAACAATCGTAAGATAAACCTCTTAGCAGGAGAAAACTGTTGCTGCAGAAAAGTATCTTCCGCAGTTTTAACTGGCTGCAGTACGGCTTGCAAAAAGGTGATGCATTCACCACTCTCAGCAAAAAAAACCTCGGCATATTCCTGGTGGAACAGGTCCTGTTTCCCAGTAATAACCCCAATTCCTTTTTCCCGCGCTTCAACAGAGAATACTTTCTCGCCAATATTCATTACAGTCCCTCTCCGGTTTTAAAGCGAGCAAATTCTACAAAGTCATTAATTTGTGAATTATTCTCAATGATCTTTTGATCAAGTCGTTTTGCTACCTCCAGAATATCCTGGTAACGTTTTTCCTGATAGGCCTGGGTAAAGCCAAGGATTAGTGCTTCTTTACGTAAACCTTTTATTTTCTTAATACTTGTTCTAGAAAGAGTAAGTAGTTGGTCAAAACTACGTAACAGATCTCTCTCCCTCTGTTCTTCAATCTTCTCTTCTTCTGCCCGAGAACGGGGACGTCGATAAGCTCCATTTTCTAATATAAAATTCTGATTTAATAACTCTCTGAGTTCAGGCACTTCATCTTCGAATTCAGTAATTATCTTTCGCGAGGCGGTATATACATCTCCATAGGTTTGTGGAGTTTCCAAAAATTGATACAGCCAAACTAAAAGCGATTTTTCATCGGAAACGAATAGAAGTTGCTCTCCGCTCTTGATTTCCCTGATCTTATCTAAGCCTTGAGCCTTCTTCCATTCTCCATAGTCTAACACTTGATTGTCATTAAACCAGTAGCCATCAATCAGCTTGAGCTGATCTCTTAACATAGCGTAAAACTGACGAGCATTCATGCGAATTTCGAAACCGTGCTGTATATAATGTGCTAGCATTTTGGAGTAAAGCATTTGCTCTGATCGCTCAATATTAATTTCAATAGGGAGATGGTCCAAATGTTCCTGCACAAAATCCTTCTCTAGGCCTTCTCCAGCCAGTCGCAGGAACTGTTCTTCAAATTCTTTCTTTGGCTTGTATGCGTTGATAACTAGATCATTTTTAACTGCTCCAGCTGATGTAACCTGCTTAAAGCTACCCTGCTTCTTATCCAATACTGTGACTTGTGCAATAACAAACCCTGCTCGTGTAATTGCATCTTGAATAGCATTCCATACAGAAGCCTTGGAATTATGAAAAACAACCGTGATCCAGCGATTAGGTTTGAGAATACGGTACATCTCCTTAAAGCAGCGAGTCATTAATTCTTTATATTCATTTAAACTTTTAAGTTGAGGAGCATTCATAATAGCTTCCGTCCTGTTGTTTGTAAAAACCTTGAGCCATGATTCCCACATATAATTTAGTTCAGAATACATGATGTTATCTCCAAAAGGAGGGTCAGTAAAAATATAGTCAATTGAATTACTTAATATCTCAATATTGGTGGAACTGGCTGTTGAAATAATAAAACTGGAACTTTGTAAGCTTTTCCATTTGTGGATATTAACTAAGCGAGAAATCGCCCTATAATAGGAAGAAGAAGCACTAAGACCCCTAATTAATGAAGGCACATAAAGTGTCCCAGTTAACAAACCTCCTCCCTGTCCGTTGTAATTTGGTTTCTTGACTGTATAACGATATAGTCTAGATAAAGTATTTATTATTGAAAATGTCACAAGTTTTGCTGTGGGATTTCTATTTTTACTGTGTTGCATCAAAGCTGATAACCACCATAAGCTACTCTTAGTATAGAAATGATGAACGCGAGTAATTCCATGAGATCGTTTTGGTTGTTCCGTGTTATAGCCCTCTGGCATTTCATTAGCTGGGAACCAATATGGAATATCAAGTGATTCAATAGTTTTAATTAATTCCAAGTCAGTTTCCTCAGGGGCTTTTTCGTGGCGCTTATTACCCACCGAATAATTGATCCATACTGGTACCTGTTTGGCCTGCGTAATTTCCTCTCTAATGGTAGTATCTAAAAAAGTGGTAGAGAATCGACGCGATTGCCTTTTATCAATCTCCGCTTTACAGTGAGGGCAAAAATACACATCTCTTACTTTTCCAGCTTCTTTATCCACCGCTACGTCCCAGAAAACATATTCATTCTCACAGTAAGGACAGATAAACACGTCAGACCAAACGATATAGTTAATCTTGCCCTTTGTTCTTCCATCCGTATGCCAGGTTTCATACATCCACCCACATTCGGATTCGACTTCAGCTAAGATTCGCTCAGCTTCCTGTTTAAATTCTTCTACATTCACAGGAGTATTGTAGTTATAAGCGATAAAGGTCGCAGCTGGAGATAAATCACAAAGAATCGCTCTTCTTCCCAACATCTGGGCAGCAATCCCAGTCATTCCTGTTCCACAAAAGCCATCAAAGACAATATCTCCTGGCTCAGTGTAATGTTCAATAAATGACATAATTGCTTTATGCGGTACTTTTGTATGATAAGAATGAGCATTATAGATAGGATCGTTTTTGCCTTCACTTACATCGCTTACAAAAGGTGCTCGTTGATATTTATCTGTTTTCTTATCATAGGGCTTACCATAACGAGTAATGTAATCAATGATATAAGGGTTCGGACAAGCCGTGTAATAAGGTGCGTCTGAAAGAGCCAAAATGTCCTCATCTTTGGCGATTGGAAACCCTTCAATCTTACGCACAGTTTCCAACATTTCTTCTAATGGACGGCAGGAAGCTGCGAATTCATCTTTCTCAATTATTTCTTTGGGCAGTTTTTCAAACTGTAGTTCCGTCTGTTTTTCCATTGTCTACTCTCCACCCTTTTCGACCTGTTTAATTCTAATCTTTTCCAAATCTTTCCCGGACACTAGTTGTTGTTTGAAATCGTTAAGCTTTCGTTCCATGCTATAGTAATCTAAGATCTGCGAATCCTTGAAGAGAATTTCCAGTAATCTAGCCGGATCAAACTCAATCACTTCCAATTCATCAAAGAGATGATTCAATGCTTTAATGAGCGAGGAAGACACTATCTCAGGCAATGCACTATTTCTAATAATCTCTTGAATTACGTCCTTTTCCTCTGGCTGCAGATACTGGATATTATCCCGGTAATTATTCAGTTCGGTTAAAATGGTACTCTCCCAATCTTGCCAGGAAATTTCAATCTCCTCTTCGATTGCCTCGATTCGTTGATCTACACCCACTCCATAATTCGTTGGAAAATGACAACGTGGACAAACAACTTCATTCTCCAGCATCTCCAGTTTAAACTCATCACAGTGCAAGTTGCTGGTATTTACGATTCCACTTTCAACAATGCTAAAGTTCCTTTTATCCAGAATCCGTACATTCTTCAGTAATGTCAGGTTTTTATATTTGGAATTACTTATTATTGTTTGCAAGCGGTTCCAATCCACTTTTGATCCTACACAACGTTCATGTTCTTTATAATAGGCTGCCTGATACTTTTTGCGGACCTGTTGTAATTTTCCTACCAAAGGTTGCCTCTGGCTGGGCTCCAGCAGTTTTTGAGCATCAACGAGAATCATAAATACATCCGATAGCATTTCTTCCAAGCCCTCCACCTGAAGTGCATAAGAATTTTCTTTAAGTAAACGCTTCACTTTCAAGGCATATTCAAGTTCAGGCTTTATCTGGTTAATGTATTGGTCATATAAAATTACTAACTGCTGCAGTACCTGAACAGCTTGTGCAATAGTAGCAATTTCCTCTTTAGAATAGATGATCTTTTTCAAGTCCGTTGGAGTTTTCACCTCAGCAAAATCAGTTAAAGGAATATTCTTCAACGTTTCCTGTTTGGTCTTTAAACCGCTGATATCAATGATATCCTTATGATACAAGGCAATGGTTCCTAACCTCTGCTCCGCCTGCTCGCATTGTGCCTGAAGATCTAGATAGCGCGAGCGAAAATCCTGTACCGCTTCTCCCCGTTTGCTGCTAATCCTTAACTTGGCAGCTTGAGCCGGAATACCTATTGCCGTAAAAAGTTCCATTAATGGCTGTGGGTTGATATCGCTTTCAATAAAAAAGTATTTAATATTAGTAAAGGCATCCAGACCAGAGGAAAAGACCTCTGAAACTTCGGCGGAACTGATTGTCTTCCCTCCTGTAGCTTTTAAAGCAAGTTCTCCATTATAAGTAAGCAGTACAATGATAAATTTAGTGATGATTGGATGATAGCCATATTGAGCTTGGGCAAGCTTATTGATGATTGTCTCAACATCAACATTTTTACCCTGCTGTGCCTTAGCTTCCTGCAAGATAGTGACAACCACTTCTGATTGTCCTGTATTCAATTGACCACCATGATCCACCAGTTCCAGTGCATTTAAAATTGCCTTACTACCGCCAAAGAGAGATTGAACTCCACTGCGGTTAATAATGTCTTTAATAGCACTCGAAAATTCCCCTTCAATGTTATCTCTACTGATAATCTGAGAAAAACGAGGATGTTTCGGGTAAACAACTTCATAATAAGGTTGTAACAATGCAGGCTTTAATTCTGAAAATAGTTCATCGAAATTTTTAAATTCCCTAGAAATAAGGCTTTTAATAGATTTTTTCTCTGCTCCGACTTCAATAACTCCCGTTTCAAGGTAACCTTTAACCAGGGCAGTTATAAAATCTCTTTTTAATTGGGTCGATCTCTTTTCCATGATACTGATCTGATATTTTTCTCCAATTAGAAGATAGACTGCAGAAAGCCTTCTTAGCAATTTCTGCGCTTCGGCATCAAGTGAACCGCTGCAGATAATTCTATTCTGTACTGGTTTATAACGGTTTTTTGTGCAAAAAGGTGAGACAAATACCAGTTGGTAATCCCCATTGTTTTCAATTAATTCCCCTTTACCGGTTTCATAAATAAATAAGCCATTCCGGAAAGACCGACGATCTGTCCAAGCACAAGTATCTGAATAGCCCCCTGATAACAGTTCTGTCCCCAACATCAGCTGATCTTTAAGTATCGCTAGTATGCGTTCATCCTGAATGGCATTCGGTAAATTATCTGCTCTTCTTTCAACTACCTGGTCATAATCAATTTGAATCGTAAGATCCAGATAATAATAACCATCTTTATTTACATTGATAAACTGTCCATCCGTAACCTTTCGTAAGCGGTTTAGAACTAAGCCGATTTCGTCACTGGCTTCCATCATTTTATTTTCTGGTAAGATCAATAAGGTATTCGCTAGTTCTTCCAGGTTTGCCCCGTTATTATTAGTTTTACCGAAAAGGTGAAGCACAGCTAAAGCTTTGATAATCTGTCTGGCTTCATCCTGATTACGTGTTTCTAGTAGATCGACTTTACTCTCGAGTGTTTGCACTGCGTTCACTACCGGAGACACTGTTTCCAAATTCTTTACAGTATGCTTGGAATTGATCTCATCAAAGATCCGATCATAAGTAATCAGACATGGGAAATTTTCGTTCAGAATCTTTTCTACTTCCTGTACGGTAAACTGGATTACTCCCCGCTTTTCAAAGTACGGAAGTTCACTGAAAATCTGTATTACATATGGGTGTAACGGAAAGAGATCAATATATTCATCAATGTTTGCTTGGATATTCGGATAATACTTTTTATACTGGTTGAAGAGCTGCTCTAGTTCCAATCTCTGTTCGGGAGTTTTGCTCAGAACACGCTTTGCGATTACCCTCTTTATATCTTCCCGTTTTATCGTAATGACTTGAAAACGTTCAGAGACTCGACCAAAACTCTCCGCCTCGTCAATGTATCTAGGATTCGTAAAGATATGCTCCTGCATAGCACCAATAAAGGTGAAATCACTACTTTGAGCCACTTGCCCTAATACTCTTAAGAACTGCATATCGCGGGTAATTTTTTCTTTATCCTTTTGCTTAAGAAAATCAGATATTTCATCAAAGACAACTACTAGGCCACGGCTCGGGTTGTCTTCTTTAATTTTATCAAGAAGTTCCAGAATGTTCTTTTTGTGATCTACAACTCCTTCTGTTTTAAAATCAAACTGAATAGCATAATTTTCTGCCAATTGCGCGGCCACTTCAAAATAAAAATATTGACTAAGGTCCACGTCGTTGGGCTGTAACTCCCACTGAACGATGATAAAATCTCGACGGAGGTTCATGGCACTTTCTTTTACTCGCGGTTCTTGAATAAATTGGCGTAAGCTAGGTTCAGTTAAGATCGATATAAGAAACGCTAACAGATGAGATTTACCTGACCCATAGCCCCCGACAATCTGGGCAGCCTTATGTGTCGTTTTATTAATATCATCCAGCAGTTGAATTAAGTTTTGCTCCATATCCTTAGATATGACATATTTTTCAACCATTGCCTTCTTATCCGTAATGACATCGATATCAATTACTTCTCTGATCTTTTCAAAGTTTAACAGTTCCCGTACTTTAGCCATCAAATCTACCTCTTTTCGCCACAATAATTAAATTGCTATATCTTCAATTTTTGCATGGATAAGTTCACTAATATCCATCTCACAGAAATCTTCTCGGCCATATTCTGAATAACGGATACGTTCGCCGTATATCTGCCCATTCAGAATGACTATGATTTCTTTTTCACGAGATTTATATTTAAAGGCGCCCACCGGGTTCAGTCTACCTAGTTCGGGAGAATAGAGAATGCTGGTGTCATAGAGAACAACCTTGTCAGGTAAATCCTTTACCCATTCCTTGATGATCCGGCCGATCCGTAGTTTGCGCTCTTTTTCAGGAATTTGCTCGATCAATTCCAGGATATGATCCGTTACATTATAAGCTTGCCATCCCTTTGCAGCTAAGGTCCATGTAATCTTCTCCTGCTGCTTTGAGTTATCTACAATCACAAGCATCTTGTAGTAATTATTGCGATTCTGTTCAAGCAATGTCTCGAGATCCATTAATTAACCTCCTCAATCATAAAATCGAATAATACCTTTGACGTATTTCTTTATGAATAATATTTTTAGAACTTAAGAGCCCTCAGCAAAACAATTTGTCTTACCTCCACTTTTAGTCCATAACTAAACATATTTTCGTCGTAATATATGAATTTCCTCCCATTTCTAGGAATATATCTATTCCAAGAATAATTTTAACCATAGCTCTCACTACTCCAATTTACGGATTTTATCCTGAACTATACAACTTTAACTTCTTTGTTAAAGGTAGTCTTGATTAATAACATTGGTATTGATCGCTTTCACTTGCCTCAATCGGCTCCATTGATGTCATTAATCCTATTGTTAAATTCTTAGCATTACCGAAATGTGATCATGAAGTACCTGTAATCCGGCTTTCCTTTTACAGGACGCACCTGAAAAGTATCTGATAAAACTCATATTCAATTTTCAAAGACCAAATAAAGGGGTAGAACAAGTCCCTCTATCAGCAGATTTTTTTGACGTTTGTATCCTCCTTTACAAATTGTTTTTTAAAAATTTTTCTATATTTTTCAGTGCCTGATTTATCGAATGGGATACTCTACTTTTGCCAACCCTTTCAATCCTAGCAATTTGTGCTATGCTCATATCCAGGAAGAAATGAGCATAAAGCCGCTTTGCTTGCTTTTCCGGCAAACTGTTTATAGCGGCATACAATTCCTGATTGCTCAGTTTTCTTTCATAGACTTCCTCCGGAGATAAAACCAATAAGACTACATCCTTTTCAATACCATCGTCAGCATCAAGAGAATAATACGCCTTGTGTATACGCCTTCGTTCATAGTCTGCATGGTCTTTACGGCTAAACTGTTTGAGTAAATCCGCAACATCCTCCGTCACTTCAACGAAAAAATCAGGTATATCAACCGGGTAGTAATCCAGTAAATTGATCCTTTTCATATAAAACCTCCGTTTTGATTTTTGTGAAAAACCAAAACAGAAGGTCGGAGAACGACAGCCTGCGCTCTCCTTAACAGAATTGTCTGATCTCAATTTCCAATAAAAAAAACAGGATTCAAAAAATATGTGAATATTCCTATATAAATGAAAATAGCCGGGTTTACATGAGAACGTAAACTCGGCTAAAAAAACTATTGTATCGAGGAATCTGCTGACTGTTAAATCGTTATCGCCTTTTGGCTTATGCTGTCTAATAGATATGTGATAAAACCTGTATTTGCATATAGTTTTTGCCTTATATACGTTGGTATGGACATTAAACAGCCTGGTGTCGCTGTGGGCTTGTCCTGAATAACCCAACCTATTAGGCTACACCTGGTTTATACACGAATTACAAACAATCTACAGGCTTTGAAATGTTTTTCTGTGTTTATTTTCACAAAATAGCACCAGGCTTTTGTCTCATTTATTTTTGACGACACTTGCTACCACCGTTTTAATATTTTTCAGTCTTTATAACTTTCTGTCATATTTAAAAGTATTCTGTCGACAATAAAAAAAGAGATGGCCTAGTTTTACTTAGACCATCCGCATTATCTTTTCTCTTCTGAAAGCTTAGAGAATAATTGACGCCTTTTTTGCTTTGTCATAATATAATCTTCCAATTGCGTTTTTATAAGCTTATTGAGATTTTAGCCTTGAATCTTATAAAAATTCTGTCCCTTTGAAATCAGCAAAAATCTGAATCAGCTTTTCTATTACAACTTCCAGTTCCGGAATGAATTACTTTCCTAATTTTAAATATTTGTAATAATATACATTTATGTATTATTTTGGCATATATAGTATATTACTATATATTAGTCAAATATGGAAGACAATTTTGTAAATTTATGTAGTAATTATATAAGGTGACTTAACCCCTTTCCGTGCCGCAATCAAAATGAAGCATTGGGAGCCTTCAAAATTAGTACGGCTTAACAAGAACCGGATATGTGCTTAGTACACATAACCGGTTCTTTCGTCTCACTGAATTTACTATACTATTACCGCGAGAAAACTATCTTGTATAGCAAGCAGATGATCTTCCCCTGATACTATACCCTAGACAACCGCCAATACATTTCTTTTCGTCCCAGAACCTGCATCCGGAGCATTGCTTAAACGGAGGACTACTATATCTTTTACTGTCAATCTCACGCAGAAAATAATCATTGACATCTTGAACGGTATTAAAGTCTTTTATATTAACCCTTAGATAATCTTCAAAAACGAAACATCGGGCGACACTCAAGTCAGGCCTTATATCCATAACCGGCGAACATCTTCCCTTGTGAATCAGATCAAAACCTGAGTAAATGAAATTCACAAGCTGCTCATTGGAAAAAATACACTTGGGCGGATTATTGCAATCAATATGAGGAGAAATCCTGTTTCTATGGCAGTCATCTAAAAAGTCAACTAATCCGGGAACAAAACTTTCATAATGTTCGAGACTGCCCTTCTGATTATTATCCGAGGGCACCGTGATACTATATCGGATGGTCTTTAGTTTTAGTCTTTTGCTTTGCTCAATAATATATTTATATTTAAAATTTGGCTCAAAGATATTAATGCCAAGCGTAACTTGAGGTTCGATATTTCTTCTCCGATATTCAAATACCAGGTTTTCTACATTGTCTATCGTCTTATTATATAGATGCTCACCGATTACATCCGGCCCATTCAAATTAATCAAGAATGAAAGCTTATTATCCACAATGGATCGGCTCAAGGTATGATCTAAAGCAATAGCATTGGTGAAAATCTGGATTCTCTGGAAGAATGGATCATCTATTCCTTGATTCACCCACTTTTCGAAGTTCGGATGCAGTGTCGGCTCCCCCCCGAGTAATCTTAAATCAACATGGGCTGATTTCTTAAAAAAAATAATGATATATCCATAATTATCATCGGAAATATCGACCTTGTTCTTCGGATCACAGTTTGCAAAGCAATACGAACATTTTAAGTTGCAGTAATTATTTAACATAATATTCATAGGATCACTCCTCGTAAAAAGAGATATCTTTAAAACATTTCGGGATGCAAAAAGAAAAGAAATGAATCAAGCTTTCATTTACCGGGTAATTACATTTTGAAAGTGTTTCACGTTTGTAATTGCAACAGCATTGCTCGATCCTGAACTATTGCTGGCAGTAACATAAAAAGTTATTGGCTGAACAGTTGTCCCGGCAGGGATAGTAAAAGATCCCACCCACGTATTTCCCCCGGTATTCGCAAAGGCTATTACTGCTGCATTTAATGTGTTTGTCGCAGTGACGGAAGTGGTGCTCCCTGTTGTTGTTGCTGTAATCTGGATTGTGGTGTTAGGAAAGGCGACGGCCTGTACGCTTGCCATAACCGAGGGGGGCGGTGTCCAATTATTCCAATTACTATAGTTGGAATAATTGCTATAAGCGCCCCAATCGCCATAGTTGCTGTAGTTGCTGTAATTGGAATAAGCAGTCCAATTTGAATATTGGCTCCATGTTTCGGAATGGTTCTCCCATTGCGTGTGGTTTTCCCAAACACCGGCATTATTGTAATTGGCGTTCCAATTTACGTAATTGCCGTAAGTATTGTTGTAGACATCGGTATAAGCGCCATAATTTCCATAATTGGTCCATCCGGAGTTTGGCCAGGACCATTCCACCCAAGCGAAGGCTTTTTCGGGCTGCAAGGAAAATTTAAGGCCCAAAGCCTTGGAGTATTTGCCCTCCTTGGCTTTGGGCCGATCCGGATGATTGTTGTCAAGAACCAGGTCTTGGGTTATTGAAGCATGCAGAATGCTTAATGAAACAAAGGCAAACAGTAGCTTTTTTAATCTGGAAAACGTTCTTGCCATATCATTCACCTACTGCACAGGATAATGGATCGGCCTGTCCCTTCCCCGCAACATAATTCTCAAGCTGTTCCGCTTTATTAAAACAATACTTGCATATAGCTCCGCACTGGACGGCGCATTGCGGTTTTTTTTCCATGAAATAATCAAGCTTTGGCAAAAACTCAAATATTTCCTTCATCTTCAGCGTCCCGTACGGATGGAAAACTTTGTTCATAAAACGTGAATTGTAAGTATTATAGAATTCATTCAGCGCATATTCCGGATCGGTAACGCCAAGCATATAGGCCTTTATTTTATTGACCAAATCCGGCTTGGGGTGATCCCTGCCAACCAGCTTGATGCTGTTAACCCCTATTTTCTCATAACAGGGGATTTCCCAAGGGTAAATAATCCGGTTCAGCACCATTTGAGTTGCCGGACTTTTAAAGGTAATCTGATCGCAGATGAATTTAGGGAATTCCCGGAATAAAGGGCTGCATTTGTGGATGTTTTCCTGCTTGCCAAACAAGGCATAGTGAATATTCTTGGTCGGACAACAAAATATGCAGCCCTCATCGGCCATCAATTCCAAACCAACATCAGGCAGCAGTTTTTTAAACGATTCGATAAAAGTAAAATTTTTATTGAGATCGGAAGCAGGAATGATATTGGAGAGCCCTAGACTTTCGCTGGCATACTGCGCTTGGTTGATTGACCGGATATCCATCATTGTTGAAGCGTTCACTGCCAAGCCGCTGAATTCCTCTTTCAAGAAGTCTGCAAGAAGCTGGCTCCCAACAGTAATACTTCTCACCCCAATATCCGCCAGATGCTCGATAAACTGCTTCAGTTGGGGAATATTTGATTCAAAGTCATACAGGGAAATGGTTGAGATATTATTCATCAGATAAATGAACGCCAGCCCGTTATCTGAAAGCTCTTTGATATAGGGCCTTAAATCTTCCAGTGTCCGGATTTTGCCGCTGTCTTCCTGCAAATTAACCGACCGTCCATGTTCATGCCCTGACTTTGCATAGGATGTAACAGGCAGACTGTTATACACGGAGCGAATCTTATACTTCGCCTTATCCTGGCTGTTAAGCCTTGTCAATTCCTGAATATACCCATAGTCATACAATAAAGGAACTGAGTAATACAGTTCCTGCGGCTGGTTTTTTGGGGAAAATTTTTGTTTTTTCTTAAAGATATTGATCATAAATATCAACCTCACTTAAATAACGAGAAACTCCTTCAGCTTGTTTTCCGCATGAACAGGAGTTTCGATCCGTTTAATAGATTCTTCTAAAATATTTTTCATCATCTTGGCGCTTCTGAATTGATGCCTGAATAAAAAGTTCAAGAATCTGGGGTTGTATTTCGGCATATCGTCATAATCAATTTCATTAATAACGCTTATGATATGGCTGATCACGTGCCGGTGCGTGTAGCAATTTTCAGGCTCCGGCTTATTCATGGACAAATCATATTGAATGTTGTCATTGTAGCAGCCGCTATGGCAACTGTAGAAATAATCACAGTCGCCGCAATGCCGCAGCATCCGCCGGGTTCCCTCGCGCCACTTTTTATGGTTGGGATGATTTAAGATATCCTCAACCGATTCCATATCAAAAATATTTCCGAAAGACACGGAGGCGCTCTCCGGCCAGTCCCGGCCGCAATGATAAATCGTGCCGTCGGGCTGGGTCGAAAACCAATAATCCTTTCCGGCGCAATCCGTAAAAGCGCAGGAACCGCCAGCATCCAATGCGGCCATGAGATATCTCTCGCACAGATCCGAATCAGCCGGCCTATAAGTATCTAAGGTCCAATAGTCAAAGAATTTGCAGATTTCCTCCGCAACCATTTTCCCGTCCAGGGTATAGGAATTCATATTTTTATGGGCCGCAAAGATGAGGTTCATCTTGCAGCCCAGGCCTAAGCGTTTAAAGTATTCGTAATCGTCAATCATTTGGTGGATATTATCTTTCATAATGATCATGATGGCGCCGCCCAAGACCTCGTTTTTATCTGCAGTGGCAATCGACCTCATCAATCTGTCGGTATTTTTCCGGGTCAAATGGTTTGTTAAGCCATCAAAACTAAATCCCGGCCGGATGTTCCACTTCCTTAACACAGCGGCGTTCTCATCGTCAATAAGCGTCAAATTGGATTGCATACAAATATTGACTTTCTTGAATTGCTCCTTGATCAGGGCGTTTGCTTCTTCATAGAATTCTTTCCCGATCAGCAAAGGCTCCCCGCCGTGCCATATCCAGGTGCCGACATTCACGTCTTTGAACACTTTTAAAATCTGCCTGACGACTTCCAAGGTGATTTTGTTCCCTTCCGCGTCAAGATCCTTGCGAAACATCACGTCGTAGCAATACGGGCAATGCAAGTTGCAAGCATGTGTAGTTTTTACGATCAAAGTTGTTTTATCGGGGTAAGTAATATTTTCTGCCGCAGCCATCTTTTTGTAGTCAATATCCCCCTCAAAGTAATCGTTATGCCTTTTTATTTGCTTGAGAGACATGGAGAACATCAAGCTTTTATTGCCGGCAATAACGTCGAGAATCTCCCCGGAACCCATGCCGGGCATAATTTCCTGGTAAACTGAGCTGCGCAGTTCCCTTTCGTATTTGTTGTTGAATTTACGGAACTGATACAATTCATCTTTGGATATTATTTTCATAAGTATACCCCCTACACCTTAATCTGGGTGTTTTCTTCAGAATCGACCTTCCAAACCCCGTTTATCTGCAGCAAAATAATTCTTTCCTCATATTTGCTTACCCAATAGTTGCCGCCATTCTTTGCTGCATTGATGACGATGGTCAACTTCAGAAAAGCCCCTTCCTGATTATTTAATTGGGGGATTTGATTAAAACTTATATCGTCAAGGCTTAAAGACTTCACTTGTCTGGTATCCTTGTTTTTGATGCTTTCCGATTTGAAATTCGGAAAAAAGTTGTCCAACGAATTTTGGAAATTCGCCGTCGTGCAACTGCTTCCCGGCATTTGCGACATTGCTTCAAGCTTTTTATAATCGGTAGATTTGAACTCTACCAGCCACCTGGCGGCCGCTTCATAAGCGGCTTTCTCTTTGTCTGTTTTGGTAACATTGTTTTGGACATCAACCTGATGCCCCAAGCTATACAAAGATAACCCGGAGTTGGCGGGAGGTTTCTGCTCCGACTCCGCCTTGCTTGGCTGATCCGGCTCAGGCTTTGGCTGGACTTTGGGCTCAGCACTGGGCTCAGCTTTTGTTTCGGTTTTGACTTCCGGCTGCGGAGCTTGCTCAGGCTTAACCTCTTTAATCGGCTCAAGCTCTTTTTCCGGGCTTTGATCGTCTTTTTGAGTCTGGGTATCCTGCTGGACCGGAACATCCTGGACCTGCTCAGCCTTTTTTGAACTGCATCCAAAAAGAATCAAGGACAAAACAAGGAGCAGAATTGAAAATGTTTTAACTCTTAACTTTAGCATGGTCGTATCCTCCTTTCGGGCCTACCGGAACATCCTCATCACCTATTTTGATATAGGTTTGGGAAAGTGTTTTTTTCTCCCACTGGTCTGCGTTTCTGCGCCGTTCGTCCATATTTATCTCCATTTCTTCCAGCTGAGACAATACGGCAAGCTTGATAAATCTTTCTTTACTCATCCCAATCGAAGTACTGAATCCTTCCGTTCTTTGATTTAAGTTATCCGAAACATCCAATTCCCATTTCACCATATCCATATCCCCTTAGAAATAATTTTAATACGAAAACAAGAATGAAGTAACTGTATAGCATAAAGAGATTAACGCGGCTCCTCCACCGGGAAAGAGTCTACTTTTGACGCCATTGGCAAAGGAATTATTATTTTCTCCGATAGCGATCAAAACAAGTGAATCTATTTTTATATCATTAATAGTTTGGGATAAGCCTTTAACCCGTACAGTTTGAAAAAAGAAATAAAAGAAAGCTGAAAACATGAAGAGAGCTGAATTAAAGAAGAAGGCTCCGGGTGTTAAAAACAGGCTCAGAGCCAATAACAATTTAACATCACCTCCCCTCATCGCCCCGTGGGAATAGACGAATAAGACAATTAAGAAAAGGAAAAAGAAAGAAACGCCATAACTTACGGAATATGTTTTGGTGTATATGACATAAATTATCCCGAGAATAAACCCGGGTATTGTCACCCAATTATATATTTTCCGCTTCCACCAATCCGTTACAATACAAATTGACAGCATCATTAAAGGTATCAGCAATGCTAAATCATTGACCATCTATTGCATCATTCCTTACATTTCAAATTATGGTGAGATTTTTAAAGCAGCGTCTTTGGCTACCTTGATAGTCCAATAGGGGGTTGAATTTACGATTTGCGTTAAACCTCTCCTTACTCTAACTTCGATGTAAACTACATAAGACGGCTCAGTGATAGCGTGGCCGTCTATCGGGCTTACCGCTGGCAAAACATCAGAATTATAGGTTTTATAATAAATCGTTGCTTTATTTAAATAGATAACCGGTGATCCAGGAAGTGGATTCAGGTTATTATCTAAAGATAAATTTTTCTTTAACATCTCTAAAAAAACAACATCCGCTTGCGTTGAGTCTATAGCTAAAATACCTTGATTTAGTTTGGCCTGGTCGGTTTGCTGGCTGGCCGCTAAAGCGGCAAATTTTATACTGTCTGTTATTCCCCGTTTGATGTTGATGGAGTGGTAGTAATCCGTCGCCCAGCCAATAAGGGCAAGAGAAATACCTAAAAAAATCAGCAGTTCAATTAATGACGAACCCCGGTCGTCTTTTATTATTTTAAATGGCTTCTTCATAAACACCTCATTTAAGGCAAATATTGACTCATTATCGTTTTGGTTACCGTAACCGTCTCCGATTTAGAAACCGGATGCCCGCTTGACCAATCGGTAAATTTCCGGGGGCCGGTTATGGAAATTGTTATATATTGTCCGTAAGCAACGCGGCTTGCATCGCTGCCTGATCCGGTAATCGCAAATAAACCGGTATCGACGCCGGTGTGTTTAAGCTGATCTTTAATTAGATTTCGGACCTCTGTCGTAGTTCCTCCAACAATAGCAGCCCTTTCCAACCCGAGATTCACGGCATTAACCATTGAGCCCTGTAGGTTATTAAGGAAAAACATGGATATGAATGTGAAAAATAACGCCATCCATAAGGCAAAGACAATTAAGAATTCAATCAAGGTAGATCCCCGTTCATTATCAGGGTTTCTCATTGGCTTTTTTCGTAATTTAAGCATAATTGTAAGCGGATAGCATACGTCTGAACATATACTATCCGCCCTCTCCCTTCCTCCTCACAGTGAGGAATTTTTTATTAAGGAGTCGTGATATTTGTTATACTGGTATTCATATCCGTCAGTTTGCCCCGGATTGTAACAAACAGCACCGATACGGCTGCCACCGTAGCCAGAACACCGCCGAAGATCCAAATAATATTTTGAACAAGATCTCCGCCTTCATCTTTGTAAAGGTTTTTTAGAATTTCTCCCATAAAAAAAATAACCCCCTTTCTTAATTAAGTTTGCTCATTCCGGCCGAGTCATTTGCTATTTTGGCTGTTATTGTATTATAAAGAATAACTGCAATGCCTATCGTTGCCAGAATACCGCCAAACAGCAAGACTATATTTTGAACAAGATCCCCCCTTTCATCATGCAGCACAGTTGCCAGATAGCAGACAATTTTTTTCACATATTGCTACCTCCCTACATTATTTGGCCAAGGCTTTGGTTAGCCTGGTATAGTAACGGGACAAGAATTATTACAGGGATCATAATAAAAGGAATTGCGGTTAATGCTTCAAC
The DNA here is from genome assembly GCF_001707455.1 of Dehalobacter sp. TeCB1. NCBI lineage: Bacteria > Bacillati > Bacillota > Clostridia > Eubacteriales > Desulfitobacteriaceae > Dehalobacter > Dehalobacter sp. TeCB1. The sequence goes on from NZ_MCHF01000008.1 coordinate 52,477, forward strand.
AAGCATTTTTTTGTTTTTATATCGCCTTACTTCTTTTAATCCCTCAATATATTCAATGTCCCGTGACCGGCTTGCCATATAGGCAACCATATTAGAACTATCAATGGTGATAGATTGCATTAAAACATCCGCTAAGTTTTTCAATTCATCGATATCAGTCTCTTTACTCAATTTGGCAAGTGCCTGTTTGGACCCTGTTAAAGACATATCCTGCAGGAGTTTTTCCAAGTGAGGCCGTAATTTATTTGTTGCGAATAAAGCTCCACGAACAGAATCAGCTATGGTTTGCCCCGCTTTTCTTAAATCAACAATATAGGTCATGATTTCCGACAACTCATTAATGAGATCATTTTTGTACTGGTTGTAAAAATAGGAAAGAATAGCCGTGGGCGCTATTATCCCCACAAAAAAGCCTGAACAAATCAACCCTATTGCCATCAGCAAGTCTTTTGTGGAAAGGCCTGCAAAGCCGAATAAGACCGCAAATATGAAAGGAGATAAATTTTTGAAAGTCTTATATTCCGCATATCCTATCGGCATTGGTTTTTCGGGCTGTTTGAGTATTTCCAGTATGTTCTCCGAATGATTATTCCTCGGCTTTTTGCTTAATAATTTAGTGATATAATTTGCCGTCTTTTTGCGAAGTTTTTCTAAAGCAGTATCCTGGGCTTGTTTATAAGAAAGCTCAGTAGTTTGAAGAGAATTTATTCTCTTGGACTCCTTGCGGTTTGTCCTAATAAAAAACGCCGCAAAAAACAGTATTAAACCCAGTGAAATTCCTATAGAACAAATCAATAGTATATTCATACTTACTTAATCCTCCATTGATAAGAATTTCAGTAACAGAGCAGCCTCAATTAAAATGGAAATTATTATGGCATTGATATAAAGGTGTCCTATTGAGGATTGTTTTACCAGGGCTATTGAATCCGGCCAAACAATACTTACGCCGAAATACGTAAGAATCATTACCAGCGTAAAAGCCACAGCTTTCGAGATTAGCGGATTAAGATCTTCTTTAATTGATTGCACCCTGTTTTTTCTTGATCTGATTTTGTCCGTAAGCCTGTATAAAAGCTCTTCCGTGTTGCCCCCGGCCAGCCTCGAAGAAACGATTACGTTGTAAAAGTCCCGAAAAGATTGCAGTTTTAGAAGTATCGATATTTTATATACAACCGTGTCGAATTCTTCCCCATTATTAACCCTGGACTGAATTCGGCTAAATAAAGAGCGCATTCGAGACGGCATGGCAGCGATTGAATCCCAGGTTGCGGCTTCAAGATTATTACGGACAATATAATTGTTTAAGATAAGACTGAAAGTGTTCAAGGCCTGTTTATTCAGCCTTCTTCGCGTACTGTGATAGATTAAATTTAAAGATACCCAAGGGATTAGTAAGCCGATAACCATAAAAATAATAATGCCGAAAACATTATGGTTTACGATTACAGCAGCCGGATTCTGGTAGTTGGGATTCGGCATTTTTTCCGAAAGGATTACTAATGACACTAAAAAAGCAATGAAACAAAACCCTATACTAATAAAAAGAAGAGCTTTCAAGCTCAACTTCAAATTTGTAATATAGATTCTTTGATTGTAATATCTTGCAAAATTACTTATCCTGTTGTTATTTTTCACTTTGTCTTGCAAATGTTTAATCCCTTTATTAAAGAAAACGGATATTTGCATCTTTTCACTTTTTCCAAGAAACCATGCAATTACAGACAATAGAAGCCCGATGCTTATTCCATAACAAAGAACAAGCGTCATACCAACCACCTCTTAACATCATCGGCATTTTTTCTGCCCTTGGCCATAAGACGATAAGCAAGTTTTTTACTTATGGGGTTAAAGATCATTTTCCCGTCGCTATCTCTTTTAAAAATATTTTTAATAACAATATTGCACTCCGGATCTAGATCTAATTCAGCTACTTGGGTGATTTCAATCTTTCTATCCACTATCCCTAACTGGATAATAATATCCACTGCCGTGACGATTTCAGTGTTAATTACCTTATCACTGACATTGGAGATAGCTTGAACCTTGGTTCTTAATTCCTGACAGCATGCTTCAGCGTCATAGGTATGAATTGAAGCCATTGTATTTGCATGGCCGGAGCGCATGGCCCGCAACGTATACATTGCCTCCACCGGGAAACGAATTTCACCAACCAAAATCACATCCGGGTCCATTCTCATAACCTGCGGGTATATTTCCTCTACCCCTATAGGATTGTATTTTGTGTCGCGTTCCAGCATTTCAACAACCTCAAGGCCAGGGTAGTATTTAGCCAGCTGCAGCTCCGGCCCGTTTTCGATAGTGATTATCCGCAAGCCGCTTTCAGGATCGCCGGGACCGTTTTCATCCGGAATAAGATCTTGAAAAATTGAGGCCAAGGTACGAATCAACGTTGTTTTTCCGGTGTGAGTCCCGCCGCTGACTATGATAGTAGCGCCCGCTCTTACCACATCCCGAATAAAATCAAGCTGTCGATAAGAATGTTCTTCGCTTGGAATACCTTTGATCTCTTCATACTCCTTATTAAGAGAGGTACGGGAGTTGCTTCTCTCAGCTGTTTTTAACGACCCGATCTTTTCAAGTTCTTCCAGGGAAAAGTTTTTATCCCTAAATCTCCGGATATTTAATGTAATTCCGTGACTGGGTACGATTGCGCTTTTATTGATTACAACCCTGCTTCGATCCGGAAGCCACGCATTGTCCACCATAGGACTGCCCTCGTTAGCTTCTGAGTGGCAGGTGAGCAAGATACGTTCTGTTATTTTTTCAAGATGGGCCAGATCGGTAAACTTAATATCCTTGGCTAAATACCTGACTCCATTCTTTTTATAATTGATTTGATACGGGCCATTTACGCATATTTCTGTTATCTCCGCATCAAGAAGAAGGTCATGGATAACATCATACCCAATAATGTATTTGTATACCTCCCAGGCAATTTCATCGATACTCATATCGGGTACATCGAGCTTCTCATGACGAATGATATCTTTTATAACATTGAGAATTTGTTTTTGACCCTCACCTACCCCATAAATAGCATAGTTAAGCAATTTTTGGTGATTTTCAGTCAATATTGACTGGATTATACTTGTTGTTTTATCCAGATAATTTCTGCTGTCTGTGTCATATGCTTTTTGTTCTACAGCTTTCGCTGAACTGATTCTCATTTAAAAATCCTCCAATCCCAATTCCGCATCAAAACAATCTACGGCGTTTTCTGACGGCTTTATATAAATGAAGCTGCAACAGAATATTTTCAATTGATTTATCAAATTTACCGTATTTTAATAATGGAATCAGCGAAACAGTAGAGTTATCATAATTTACCTTGGAAACACACGGTATTGTCCCAAGCAAGGGCAGCGCGAGATTGCTCTCAATTTTATTGTTCGTGTACAGTGCCTTATTTGAATATTGATTTATGATCAGTTTGAATTTACTAATTTCCATATTTCGGGCATGCAAATTGTTAAGCCATTTAGCGGTGTTCTCAATCGTGTTTCTGTTTTGGTCAACAACAACCAAAACATCTGTTGCTGCTTTAAGCGCTACGTCGGTAGGAATAATCAGCGTATCGCTTTGCACGTCAATAAAGAGAATATCTACAAGATCGGACAACTCTGAGATGATTGTACCGGCTTGAATATCTCCCAGTTTATCAATTAATTCCGGTTCCTTCGTTAATCCCGTCCAGCATAATAAATTTGGATGGTTCTTATTTATGTGGGCGTTTTCCTTAAGTAAATCGTGATAAGAATAATTATCCTGCCAAGACTTAAGGATATATTCAATCGAACTTTCTTTACCCTCCAGTTCTAAAAATAAGTGGAGACAAGGCGTTATTAACGAAAAATCTAACAACCCTATTTTTAAGTTTGTTTCCTTTGCCAGTTTCCGGGCAAAATTGCAAGCAAGTGTCGACTTTCCAACACTGCACACACTCCACAACGCGATTATTTTCTTCGCCTGCTCATTAACCGTTTTATTTTTGTCATCCATCACATTTCCTCCGATAACAATTACTTTTGTAGCTGAAGCAATGAAACAATAAAATCTTTGCCAATATTCATCTGTGAATTTTCGATAACATTGTTTATGTTGTATAGATCCTTGGCATTCTTATCGCGCTGCCCCAACGAAATAGTTCCCATTATTTCAGCCTGTTTTATTACTAAAAACTGTTTAGGAGTAACCTTTGCTATTATTTCTGTCGGGATACCGGTTGTTTGCTCACTGCCTGATAAACTCACAACAGATGCTGTTCTATTTAAATGCGGGATATCTGCGGAAGACAATATCTTCCCCGATGAATCAGCAGTCGCTTCAATAAATAAATCAGTAATAATATATCCTGCAAGTGATAAACTGCCCGATTGTTTCGGATCAAGGGTTAAAACAAGGTCAACGGTTTGTCCGTATTTAGCAAGGCCGGCAATGGATCCGTTGTAATCTGTTTTGAAGGCAATTAATCTCGAGTTTTCAACCCCTGTCTTTGTGTTTTGTTCTATTTTATCCAACCGTACCGGATCGCCTTCTTTTAAAGGCCAATTCAGAGACTTGTTTGCTACCTGGTTGATACTTGCCGCAACTCCTGAAGGCACACTCTCCCTTGGAACACTTCTAACTTTCAATTGCTCTGCACTTATAACGGTATCTTCAGGAATATTTGTAACGGCATAAACCACAGGAACTAAACCTTTTACATAATCCATATAAATATAAAGGCCTAAGCCGCTTCCTAAAGCGATAACTAAACCTAAAATGAAAAATACTTTTCTCAAAAAAACCACTCCTCAATTTATTATTTTAGAAACCAGGAAATATAGTTTTTCTTTGTACAGGATCTGAACGGGGATAGAGCAAAACCGAATACCTCCATTTTTTGCAAATCCCAAATTGGCTGAAAAGCTATTTCAACTATTCAAAAACTAAGGTCTGCCAATCATATAGAAGCCTGATGAACTTGCGCCGGAAACACTTGTTACCTCTACATTGTTCCCTCCGGCATTGCAATTGGCAATCAACAGATCTCCGTTTTGCTTGCCTACAACTATGCCCACATGGCTTAAGTCAGGATAGAACGCCAAATCTCCCGGCTGTGCGCTGCTCCAGTTTACCGGTGTACAGGCAGCATACTGGCTTGAAGTACCAGTTCCGATTGTATCCGCCGCATCAGCATCTTCTGCCGCGTTGACGAATACCCATGCCACATATCCTGAGCAGTCCAATCCGTAAGGCCGCACAGTTCCGGTAGTAGGGCTTCCCTCGGCTGTTACCTTGGTAAGTGTTCCCCACCGGCTGTCCCAGCCAATGACTGTGGATTTGCCGCCCCAAAAATAGCTCACTTTGCCGATAAGGGAATAAGCGGCCAGTACCACGTTTTTGCGCTGCTCGTCCAAATCCGGCGGCAGATTTTGTGAAATAGCAGCGATTTCCTGCGGTGAAAAGGTAATATCCGTATAGCTGCCGATAAGACTCGTAAACAGCTGCCGGTATTTGTCCTGCACCAGCTCATTCAACATCCCAACTTGCTGCGGATTGAAATGGTATTGGACAATCATGTCCGAATAAGATTTTGCATTTACACGGATATGCAAAATAGTCTCGGTACTGGTCGTTTCTCCATCCGTGTGCTCAATCGTTTCCAACCAGTAGTCGATTTTGTTCATATCCCAAAAGATGTCCCGCATTATTCCCACTTTTGTGTCGTCAAGGGTGGCAACTTCCATGCCTTTTTCCGGATCTGCAACCACCTTCACCGCGTAAACCGCCAGGATGTCCCGCCAGTTGCTGACCATAGTGCTACTGCCGTTATTGGACAAATCCAGCGTGTCATGCGGGTTTTCCTTCTCTATTTGTTCCAGTTTTGCCGTGAATTCTCCGTTTAGCCAACTGACGGCCTCCGACATTACCGGCGTGTTCTTGCCGGTGTCTTCATTGGAAAAGAAAACCCCAAAAACCGAGCTTGACATAAGCGCCACCAGGCATACCAGCAGGATAATCACGACTGCCGCCCAGCCGCCGGCGGCAATCATAGCAATCAGGCTCTTTAATGCTGCAATAATCGCTTTAACTGTGGCCACCATTGTTTTTGAGGTCGCTTTTGCCGAGACACCTGCTGCTCTCGCCGCGGCCCGTTTTGCTTGCGCCATCCTTTTGGCAGATTGGGCGATTTTAACGGCAGTTTGAGCTGCTGATTGCGAGGTCTTAATAGAAGTTTTGGCACTGCGCTCAGCGGTCTTGACTCTTCCTTGTACCATTTTCAACGTGCCTCTAGTCGCTTGTTTTGTGTTTTTGCCGCTCGCTGCGTAAAATTGCTTGATCCTGCGCCCTGTTTGGCTGTAAGTTTTTTCAGCCGTCAATGCTGCTTTTTCTGCCGGTTGAAAAACTGGTTTTTGAACAAATTTCTGTTCTGTTCTTGGAACACCGGCTCCGGTCTTGTAGGTATGTTTCTTTATTTTCCAAACCGCTTTTCTGCCGTACTCTCCCGCAGCTGCCGCTTTTCGAACAACTGTTTCTGAACCGTCTTTTACCCTACCCACTGCATTGTCCACATAGTTACCGTCTTCGTTATGTCCGTTTTGTCTAGTCTGTTCCTTCGTACGAATATAGGCGTTTTTCATCCTATGGGATACATCCGAGGCCTTATCCAACACCTTGATATCTTTAATAGTCGATTTTATCCTTATTTCTTTCATAACCCTCACCGTCTTCCCCGCTGAGTTTCATCTTTTCTAAGGATTTACCGTTCCATTACGGAAAGCTGCAATCCGGGATGCTCCAGGCTACGGCAATATTCCGGATAGCGCAACCGGATAGCTTCGAAAAAGTACGGCGCAAAACGGCAGTCAAACAGTTCATACGGTGCGGAGTATCTCTCTTTTCCCTCTTCCGTCCACCCGTTCCAAAGGTTAAAGGCCAAACGGCAAAGACGGATAGTCCCTCCAGTCTGCCAGGCCGCTGAAAGATTTTGCGGTTTGATGCAATTCTCTTTAAAATCGAACAAATAACGGATATGGTTCCTTGTTTCCTTACTAATCCCCATCGTGTAAAAAAATGCCCTGTGGTAAACGTCGGTATTGCCTGCCGCTGCGAGCATATCGTAATAAAAATTCTCATGCTCTTTACCCGCAAACCGGATATTTTCCATTGGTCTTCCCTCCTCAATAAATGAAAAGGCCGCCCTCATACGGCTTTTCGCATTAAACTAATTTACTGGACTTCCACCTGTTCACCCGGTTTGGTAGTCATCAGGCGGTAAAGCCTGGTGTTTCGGGGGAATTGATCAGAAAAGGGTACCAGGGAACTGCCTACCTTAATCAGTCCGTTTCCTGCGTCCACATTCGTGATGTAGCTGAGCTGAAGGTCGGAAATATTTAAGAGCCTGGCCAGCTCCATCCTGTCGGTCGAAGCCTGGTTGAGCATGACAATAAATTCACTGTTGGCCAGCATTGTCTTGGCCGTATGGCTCTGCAACAGATCATCGACATTCTGGGTTATACCCGTGCAAAACGCGCCGTATTTCCGAACGCGCTTCCAGAGGGTGAAAAGGAAATTGGCGGAATACTCATGCTGAAACAACAGGTATATTTCATCAATGATAATAAAGGTGTTTTTTCCCTTGGCCCGGTTCTGAGTAATCCTGTTCAGGATGCTGTCCAGCACCACCAGCATACCGATGGGCAAAAGCTGTTTGCCCAAGTCCAGGATGTCGTAGCAAATCAGGCGGTTGTTCACGTCCACATTGGTCGGCTTGGCGAAAGTGTTCAGACTGCCGCTGGTGAACAGTTCGATGGCCAGGGCAATTTCCTGCGCGTCCGGTTCGTCCTGCTTTAAAAGCTCCGCGTGAAAATCCTGCAAGGTAGGCGTTATTCCCTCGAAATTGCTTTGCAGGTACTTCCGGTATACACTCGCGGTGCAGCGGTCAATCAGGGACTTTTGCTTTGCCCCCAGGTTTTGGCCGCCGATCAGCTGCTCGCATAAGGAAAGAACAAATTCGGATTTCAGGATGACTGGGTTGGCCCCGTCCCCGTAATCCCGGTTCATGTCCATAGCATTGATATGGTTAGGGGAGGTTGCGGAAATATGGATGATCTCGCCACCCATGGCTTTGACCAAGAGCGAATACTCCCTTTCCGGGTCTATCAGGATAATGTCATCTTCACTGGACAGGATCTGGTTGACTATCTCCCGCTTGGCAGTAAAGCTCTTGCCTGAACCGGAGACGCCTAAAATAAAGGAATTCCCATTAAGAAGACATTTGCGGTTGGCAATAATCATGTTCTTGGAAATAACATTTTGACCGTAGTAAATGCCCCCGCTGTGGGAAATCTCCTGCGCCCGGAAAGGAATAAACACCGCCGTACTTTCGGTGGTCAGCGTCCGAATAGCTTCAATCTTTCTTAAGCCCAAGGGCAGCGCCGTGTTTAGCCCGTCCATCTGCTGGAAAGTCAGGGTGGAAAACTGGCAGAGATGCTTCCGCGCCGTAGTCAGCAAGGTTTCAGTGTCGCTGTCCAACTGCTCCTTGCTGTCCGCAACATGTACCATGGTGAGAACTGCAAACATCATCCGCTGATCGCGGGTGGTCAGGTCGTCCAGGAATTCCTTGCTCTCTTTGCGCTGCTGCTCCATGTCGTAGGGTACAACGGCAGAAAAGTTATTGTTCTGGTTTTGCCGCCGCTGCCAGTTGGTGATGTTGGTTTCCACCCCGAGCAGCCTGTTTTCCACTTCACGAACTGCTTCATCCGTAGGGATGGGGATAATATCCAAAGAGAGCATCATGCTGCGGTTTAAGTCGCAGAGCTCGGACACCATGCTGTCTTTGATGTAGCTGGCGTATTCCCTTAAGAATATGACGCGCCCGAACTTGTTTCCCATGCGGAAATGGTCCTTTTCAAATTCGAAGGTGTCGGAGCAGATATAGTCCTTGAAGTCGTGCCCTTTTCGCATGGTCTCGGACAGGTCGAACCGGAAATTCGTTTCCTCGCCAGGGCGGAAAAAATCATGCAGGATGCGCAGGCGGTCAGCCGCGTCCAGCTCCACACACTTGGAGCCCAGGTGGGAAAAATGGGTGATCAGATCCGCGCTGATGCGGGAAAAATAGTTCCGTGCTTCCTCGATATTCTTTTTCAGGACCGAAACAGTTACGTACTTATCCTGGACAATATTGCTCACACCAGTGGCTTTGTCCAAAAGCATCCGGTTGTATTCCGCCCGGTATTCGTCCAGCCCGTCCTCCCTAAGCTGAATTAGAATTGAGCTTTCAAAGTCTGTTTTGTTCAAGCGGCGGTTGTTGATGGTGATTTTGGTAGTCGCCCCACTGTCCAGGGAATTGAGCAGCTCAGAATAGGACAAAAACATCGCTTCCTTGTCTTCTTTGGAGGCTACTGCGTAATTGATATCCGTAAAACGAAAGGATTTGGAAAACTTGTTGCCCACCTTGAAAATTCCGTCCGGCCAGACAGCCTTGATGGGAATGACCTGCTGAACGCCTTTGGGGATAACAAACTTTTCCTTATCCTGCTTTATGATTTTTTGCAGGGTCTTAATCATGGCGTTTCCATTCCTCACTTTCCTTGATCTGCATGGTTTGTTTCAACGCTTCGTAATACACGTTTGTTGGATGGAAAGTCAGTTTTTTAGGCATGAGAAACTCCGACTTAAGGTACGCCCATAAAAACTGTTCCGCCGTCATGCCGTGGTAACGGATAAACCCCATCGCCGCAAATGGGAACGCCCCTAAAATGCATACCCAGCTTACAGTTTCCGTGCCTATGACATTCCGCAGGCCGAAGTAGATGCCGACGGCAACGCCAACGGCCAGAATAGAAAAAATGAATTGCCGCATGGACAGTCCAAAAAACAAGCTTTCCGTGTAATCCCTGATTTCCCTATTGATTTTGACTTCCAAATTTAATCGCCTCCAATAAAAAAAGCCCTTAATAACTAAGCGCCGTTCGGATTCTTACCTTTCCTTTTGGTTTTTCTTAAGTTTTTCTTTCTCTTTTTGTATCTTATATACCAATTCGTCTACCTTGCGGTTTTGCTTCATAAATGCCTCATCCTCTCTAAGGGGAATGCCCTTTTTTATGGCTTCTTCTCCAAGCATGTGGAGTTTTTCCTTCTCTTTTTCCAGCTTGTCGTTTAAGCTTTTCTTTTTCATGCTGAGACCTCCGATTGTTTTAATCAACGTAGCAATATTCCATTTTTTCCCTGAATGAGGGATAATGAGAATAAGAAAGGAGTGACGATTATGTCGATCGTGGCAATTATATCCCTCTGTCTTACGGCAGGATTGTTTATTATTTCTTTTATATTTAAGGTAGCAGGTAAGCTCCGGCTGACAATTCCTATAGTCTGCTTGCTGCTGTTTGGCACCGTGCTGAACAAGTGGGCAGGAGAACATGAGACTTTAGCGTACACCATTCTTTTCTCACTGCTTGGTCTGACCGTATTAAGCTGGATTGTGTCGCTTGTAAAGGCGATACGGTGTAAACGGAACGAGAAACACTTTGAGGATGATGTCGCATGGCAGATCCGGCGGGCAAGGGAGATGGGCGTACCTCTTGACGAAGTTCAGTTTAACGAACAAGGGGATTTGCTTGACCCAAGGACAGGTGTACCTATCGTTTATGGCGAGGATGTTCAGTTCAAGGATATATGAGGATACCGGATTTTCATTTCCGGTATCTTTTTATAATCCCATCATTTCCCGCACCACACGATCAGCCATTTTTACCGCGCCGACCAGCACCAGCATATTGAAAATGAGTTCCCCGACATAGGACCATACCATAGTCACTGCGCTGGCACCGGTATCCACCAACGGCGGAGAAGCTGCGAAGACGGAAAAGATAATGCAGGCCAGGACAATAATCGCTCCTTCCAGACAGGCGGCAGCATAGCCTTTCAAGAAGGATACGCCGATGCTCTGGCTCGGCTCCCCGGCAAATGAAGCCAACGGCACGGGAGCGATGGCGGTATAAAGATAAATTTTAAAAAACCGGCCGTACACGGTTAGAATCATAATGAAGGACAGCACCGTAATGAATAAACCGCCGAGCAGCGTAACAGCCCATAAGGGAATGCTCTCCCAAAAACCGCAATTCTCGACAGCCTGAACAATTGTATCCGGCAGGACGCTTTGGTTGGCCATTCCGAAACCGGCACTGCTCATAATAGTGGAAATTATCCCCTGCACGATACTGAATAGAGACATCATCAAGTCCAGCCCATAGGTCACAACCGCTTTGGCCAAGGCGAACCGAATAAACAGCTTGAGCGCATGTTCCGGCTTTTTTACTTCCGCTAAGCTACCGCAAGTTTTGACTACGCCGATTACAAAAAATAGCACCAGCAGTGCCATGCCGACGGCCTGCAATGCACCGTGAATATTGACGATAACAGTCCAAATACCGCCGCCTTTGAATTCCGTCGGTGATTGGGTAATGATTTGCAGTATCTCCGCCAGCTTTGCATTCCAGGTTGCCAGGGCGTTATTCAGATTGTTGATGACCCAGTTGCCGCTTGACACAGATTAACCACCTCCAAAAAATATTAGGGAACAGGCTTTATGTCTGTTCCCCTTTATTTGTTATTCTTAAAACTCTTTTTTTACATAGGTAATGGTGTTACATGATTTATTTTTTATTTATCCGAATTCCTTTCTTCTCTAAATTTAACCTCACTATATACTGCGTGTATGTAGAATAATGTGAAGCTGTCAATATGTTCTGAATATACTCGCTTCACAACAAAGACTCGTCCCAACTATATATCGGCCTCTGTTCCAGATGAGGACCAATCTTCATAAACTGCCATACAGTGGAACTCGTACCTGAGAGCAATAGAGATAAAATAAAGACACCTCTTGGGTGTCTTATCTATCTATTTGGTATCGTTAATTATTCGTTGTCCTTAATTCTTTTCGGTTAGCAGCTTCGGGAATTCTTTCTAGCCAACCGTGTTCAATCAATAAATCAAGTCCATCTTTTACATAAATACCAAGTTCGGCCATTAGCCGAGCTATAGACGATGCAACATCTGGTCTTGCGCAATTTCCCAATGCAATTCCATATGCCTGGATGCTAAGCGAGATAAATATCGTTGAATGGAATAATAGCAATTTATCGCTATATGGAGATTCTGTAGAATCGGTTATAAGATGGTCAAAATTCACAGGTTTTGGTAAGTCTTCGTCTTCTAAGAATGAACCAAGAACACCTGTCTGCTTATCAGCAATTTGTTTTCCCCTGGAAAAATAATCTTTTAATTTTTTGGATTTTGCAACTTGACCAAATCCCATAAACATTGCGTCTTCGTATTGCCTCGTGTTGGCATTAATGAAAATATGCCCAATTTCCAGAGCGTTGAGAGGTCGCTTCTCCCCTAAGATTCCTTTAAAATAGCTGGTTTCAGGATATACATATTCCATCCTGTCGGGAATTGGAATGTAAGGTGTCTTTTCAAGAAGACCTTTCGATAAAAGAACAATATTTATCTTTTCAGTTATTTCTGTAAAATCAAGTATACAGCCCTTATAGAACGCGAAGACGTCGGGACGGAATATCGATGCAAGTGAATAGCTGAAGTTAATTAAACCATATTTTGTCATGAATTTTGAATACAATACCATATAAGTATCAGAGAATAAGCTTTTTGCATTTACATCGAAATCTTCATCCGTGAAACCATGAGGTATGGGAAAGTTCTCTTTATTAAATATCTCTGTAATAGAATTAACGTGTCGATTAGATACATCTAAAATTAATTGCAAGACTGAACGCATATCAGGGTCTGTACATTTCGCCACTAAATACGAGACCATACACTTAGACATACTTTGAGCCATATAAGTATTCCAAAGCTGGCCCATTTCTGATGATGTTAGACTGATATTCTCAACATTATGATGAATAGCACTATATGGAAGTTGCTCAGTACCACTATTAACATTAACACCCTGCTCTATATTGTTCATATTCAAACCTCCATTACTATAATTTTATCTAGTATTTACACTTTTGATTTCCGATATTCTGTATAAACAATGTGGAATTTATTTTGAATTTGAAAATCGATTTACTTCATCTAAGCTTCTGCAGGTTTTGACTACGCCGATGACAAAAAACAGCACCAGCAGTGCCATGCCGACGCTCTATAACGCGCCGTGAATATTGCGTAACTCAATAGGATAAAAAGAATTAACGTGCAACATTAGATAGTCTCTCTTGTTCGCTAGTCTTCTCTGTCGGTTTTAAGTAGTCATTTTGAGGGTAACATCAAATAATGTACCGTCACCTAAATCAGCAGATGCACAGGTCGTAATCAGCCCATACACAATGGTGGTAAAAACATAGGATAGATTACTATTATTTTTAAGAATTCTTATTAAGAAGGCTTTTATTAGTTTATGGCAAATATTACGTTACCTAATTTTTAAATCGTAGGAAATAATAAAAAGAACTCACTTTCAACGGTAAAAATGTATTTAGTATGAAAAAAATATTGGAAGGAAGCTATTTATGCAAAAAATTAAAGATAGTCAAACTCTTGGCATTGTCAGCGGGATGCTTGGTGGTTTAGTGATGTTAGCTTTTGACCAAATATCGAATAAGCTTGGGATGTCGAAAAGACCCTACTATCAAGCATCTTCAGGCATGTGGGTAAACTCTAAAAGAGAGGGCAATTCAAGAGGAGGAACTATTTTAGGTGTAGGTATGGTGCTAGGGTCATCCGCCTTAGGGGGAATAGCCTTTACTGAACAATTGTCTAAAAAAGGAACGGATAATCTTATTACCAAAGGAGCGTTTTATGGATCGGTGTACGGAGCAATTATTACTGCAGTAATGAGTGGATTACCTACCAATAAAGTAAAACCTAGAGATGCAACAAGTAATCTGTCTTATGTACTGGCACATATGCTGTATGGAATAGCAGCTACACAAGCAATCTCAAAGCTTGGAGATCAGTCTATTTTTTATAAGTCGCCTTCGCCTAATGACCTCTCTTCTGATCACAGCCAATATCATAATCAAGTAAAACAGAAAAATAACCTAGAGTCTCAAGGAAAATATTTAAATTAATACTTTAGTTAAGTGATGGGAGGGATTTTCGTGTCATCTTGGCGCAACGATTGGTTCGTCGTAGGAAGTATCGCCGGAGTAGTAGGTTCAGTACTCAAAACAGGACTTAATCTAGGACTGTATAAAGTTAAAGCATCCGATCTTCATTATTTAGATATTGCAGGAGGTATGATACTAGGTCACCGAGGTGGAAAAAAACCTAGAACAAGATTCGAATATGGCTTAGGTACTGGTGCTGATTTAATAATGGGTTCTATGTTTGGGGCAGGATTAGCTTTTCTAATAGGGAAAACGCCTAAAGGACATGAGGTCACAAAAGGTGCACTGTTTGGCACAGCCTTATGGAGCACAACACTAGCAGTGGGAACCCTTTTACAGATCAATGGACTGTCACACCCAAAACCCAAAACAATGGCTACCATGTTAGGTGCGAGTGTGGCTTATGGAGCTGGAACAGGATTTTTAATAAAGAAGTACGCTCAATTTGGCCAAGCAAAAGTACAACAGCCTTCGGATGTATTGATTCAAAATCGATATGAGGATAACTCAATTGGTTTGGAAAATAGCCAATATTATAACAGGGAATTAGAAATAACCAATAGTAGATTACAATGATTCATCATAACGAATAGATATCCAGCTATAAAAAGAACCTATGCTGCTACCTCGGTTATTGTTGAACTTGTTTGAAATTATTAATTGTAAGTTAAATACAAAACGGTGAGGTAAATATGGATAACTTACAACAAACCATTACACATGAAAACCCTGAAAAAGTGAAATTCGGTGTTGCCCAAATTAATATATCTAACATTATGCCAACATCTTCAGAAATCAGCCATCTTTGGTCAAGTTATTTAGCTGAAAGCATGTCGGTAGCGATGCTTAAGCATATGGTTGCGAAGTCTCAAGATACTGATTTTCATAGTGTTTTGCAGTTTGCACTGGATATTTCAAGCCAGAGAGTCAAGTTAATGGAAGATCTATTTAATAGAATAAAACATCCTATTCCAAACGGGTTTGGCGAAGAAGATGTAGATGTTAATGCCCGTGAATTATTTTCTGAGGGGTTCTGTGTTCTATATACGAGATATACAACAAAATACATTTTGCTTAATTATAGTACGTCTTTTAGTGATTGTTCGCGGCCTGATTTTCGAGAATTATTTTCTGGATTTATCGATACTTCAAGAGAGGTTCTTAATAGAGCAGATACCGTTCTTTTAGCCAAAGGGCTTTTTACAAAGTCACCCTCGATTCCGATTCCGGATCGAGTAGATTACGTTCCTGAAAAAACATATTATGGTTCAATATTTGGAAGTGAAAGACCATTGAATGCGATAGAAATCAATAATATCTTTACGATTATGAATTTTAAAAGAGCTATGAAAACTTTGAAACTAGGGTTTGCCCAAGTCGTGAGCGCAGATAAAATCAGAGAACATTTAAATAGAGGACTAAAGATTGCAGATAAACAATTACAGGTGCTCGGTTCGTTATTTGAACAAGAAGATCTGCCAGTGCCGGAAATTCTAGATTCTCAAGTTACAGATTCTAAAGAATCTCCTTATAGCGACAGGTTAATTATGGTTCATGTAACTGTTATGTTGGCATATATCATATCGGCTTATGGTACTGGATTAACAAATACATCAAGGAAAGATATCATTTTAGCATTCAGTCGTCTTATTCCCGAAATTATGGGGTACGTTAAGGATGGAATTGACTTGTTAATTGAAAATAGATGGCTGGAAAGAGCACCGGAAGCCGCTAATCGTCAAGAATTGACACATTAACGTGGGACATACAGAAGACCAATCAATTTGACTCGTTAGGTTATTTCATTAAGCGTAGCCAGCTATAGAGCTTTGGTAAGGATGCTGCAAAGGCGAGAGCAATAAAGAAGTTTGTGAGCAACAATATCGGGTCTGCATCTGCGTCATCCTCTGTCCAGAGGATATATATGTTTCAAAGCCTTTTTTCAGGAATTTAAGGACTATCAAAGATATACCGAAGCCGAAAAATATATCAAAAATTGTTGTCAATCCGTTTGTGTTAAGCATCTTTATAGCTGGTCTTAAGTGCATTAGGGGAACAGGCTTTTTCTTCGTCTGTTCCCCCTAAACATGAGACGCTTCACCCGCCTGTAATCAGAGTAAGGATCTCTTTGGCAAAGGTAATAATCACGCCGCCAGCCAGCGTCAGGAAGCCGTTGGCCCGCTGGGACGGGTCGTGAGATTTAAGGGAAAGCCCGATCTGCACGATACCGAAACCTAAGAGGATCATCCCGATAGCACGGATGAGTCCGAAGATAAAGTCAGATAGGTTGTTAACGACGGTCAGCGGATCGCTTGTCGCATAAACGGATAAGGGAAAGATTACAATTATCAGTACGAGTACGCTATAAACTGCAATCACCCGTTTTATTTTTTTAGACATTTTTATAGATTCACTCCTCCAGATATTTTTTATGCAGCAGGGTTTCGAGTTCTTCCTCGGAGACAAGCTCGTAATCACCTTCAGCATTTAAAGTTGCAGTTTTCCATTCCAGGGCGTCTTCTGTCCCTCCATGTCGGTACGGTTCGCCGCCGCCGTCAATCGTCAGCTTCAAATTGGGATGTTTGAGAATATCGTATTTATCATCCATGACTGCCCGTTCGCCCCGGATGAACAGTAAGGCAAATCGGTTGTCCAGCATCCTTACTTCATCGGGAGTTAAAAGCTCCCTCCCCGACAATTGATAATTGGTAGAATAGCTGCCGTTCCTTCCCCGGCTCTGTCCGTAACTGTTGACATCGATTGTTTCTTTGCCTAAAAGCTCGGAAACATACTTATGAGTCGATTGCTCGTTGCCGCCTAAATACAAAAACTCGTCGCAGTTTCCGACAATGGATTCCCAGCTGTCTTTAAACAGGGCTTTCAGCTGCGCCAGGTTTTGCAGAATGATGGATACGCTGATCTCCCGGGAACGTACAGTGGAAAGTAGCTTGTCAAACTCGTCAGGCAGGGCAACATTGCTGAATTCATCCATCACAAAATGGACATGGACGGCAAGCCTCCCGCCATAAACGGTGTCAGCCAAGTAATAGAGCTGCTGGAAAAGCTGGGTATAGAGCATGCCTACAATAAAATTAAAGGACGAATCATTGTCGGGTATAACGGCAAAAAGTGCCGTCTTGCGCTCTCCCATGAACGGCAGCTCCAATTCGTCGGTGGAAGTGATGCCGGCAATGGAGGCAAGATTGAACTTTTCCAAGCGGACACCCAGGCTGATCAAGATAGATTTCGCCGTTTTACCCGCAGCCAGCTTAAAGATGTTGTACTGCTTGACCGCCAAATGCTCCGGCTCGCGCATTTCCAGCCGTTCAAACAACTCGTCCAGCGGGCTTTGGTAAGTTTCGTCGTCCTCCCGGACTTCAGCGGCTGCAATCAATTCCATAACCATCGGAAAGTTCTGTTCCTCCGGCGGTGCTTCGTATATCAGGTACAGTATCA
The DNA here is from genome assembly GCF_001707455.1 of Dehalobacter sp. TeCB1. Taxonomy (NCBI): domain Bacteria; kingdom Bacillati; phylum Bacillota; class Clostridia; order Eubacteriales; family Desulfitobacteriaceae; genus Dehalobacter; species Dehalobacter sp. TeCB1. The sequence continues at coordinate 70,080 of NZ_MCHF01000008.1, forward strand.
AAGATTCCAAGAGTGCGGTTTCGGAACGCTCCCAAAAAGGGTCGTTGGTATTGGCGCCTTTAGGTGTGGTATTGCGGATCAGGTTAGTTACTAGCTTGAGCACATCCTTGTCGTCCTGTAAATAGGCAAAAGGGTTGTAGCAATGTGAAAGATGCATGTTGATTAAATCCAATACCTTGATTTCATAGCCTTTGGCCTTCAGTAGATTGCCCGTATCCCGCAGGATTTCTCCCTTGGGGTCGAGCACGACAAAAGAGGAGTTGGCCTGCATCACATTGGGCTTAGCGTAAAAGCGGGTCTTGCCGGAGCCGGAACCGCCTACCACCAGCACGTTTAAATTCCTTTTGTGCTTCCTACCGTTTAGGCCAATACTGACATACTTTGTAAGGATTTTATTTTGGAACCGGTCTTTATCCTGGTATTTTTTATTGACAGCGGCAGTGCCGCCCCATCGGGCGCTGCCGTGTTCCTCCCTTCGTCGGTAATTGCGTTTGGTGGAAAGGTAAATCCCGATGCCAAGGGCATAGGAGCTTATGAACAGTAAGATGCACTTGGGAGTATCTTTCACCCAGACCAGGTCAAAGGGATGGTTCAGCCCTGCCGCGAGTTTGGCAATAATTTCAGGAAGCCCGCCTGACATGGCCGGAGCAGTCAACACAGCCGCCCACACTACGGGAATTAAAAAAACCGCAAAGAGTATCAGGTTGCTCCTTGCGTTCTCAGCGTGCCTCATCTTGGTTCCTTCGTCTCAGTTTTTTAGCCGGGGCGTCAATAGTTTTGAGCAGCAGTTCGTCCACCGCGTCGGTCGGACGTTCTTCTTGAATCAGGTCGTTCCTGAGTTCGTTTAAGGCATTTACCATTACGCCTTGCTCATAAGCGTCTATGGTAAGCACCCGTTCCTCATCTTTCATTGAACTTCCCTCCTTACTCTTTTGGTTCTTATCAAAGTACGTTTAGATCTTAATCAAATCTTACCTCTCTTTCGGTTTTGATTTCGGAAATCTAGCTTGCCTTTGAGGGCCGGCATCCTGCTTTATAACTTGCGATTGTTCTCTGACCGGTCCGCGTTTAGGCCGCTCTGCCTGTTTCTTCTGAGCGTCTTTGATTTCCCGCAGTTCTTCGCGGACGGATTTCTTTTGACGCTCAGCACCCTCGGCGGATTTCCCGCTGTGCGCGGAGAAAGGCTCGGACGGACGGGATTTCTCCGTCGTCGCCGTCGTGGGGTTTGGATTGTCGGTCGGCTCAGCAGCTTTTTCCACATAAGCGAGCTTGTCTATCCGCTCACTCATATAATCTTCAGGTCTTCTCTCGGCGGGATTAACTTTGACAGCCGGCTCTTTCTGCGATTCCCGAATAGCTTTCGCTTTCTCGATCTCGCTCTTGATGCGTGCCGTATCCACGGTGGCCAGCTTGAATCGTTCCACAATGCGGTTGATTTTGGAGGCGTCTTCCGCCCTCACCATAATGTCGCACATCCCGTCCAGGTTCTTTTTATCCCGAAGAACGCAGTACAGAACTCCGTAGCGCTTGGCTTCCTGAGAAAACTTTTGCAAATCCTCGTTTCTAACTGCAAAGACTTTCAACTCTTTGCCGCTTCGCAAAAGCCCCTCCAGACGGGTTTTGCCTTTGGTTTTTTTCTGGTCTTTCAAGACGGCATAAAGGTAAGTGGCAAGGTTTTTCGCCCCCTCACCCGAAATTTTAGCCACTACTTCAATCCCTTTAAGGCTCATATTGACCATTTGATCGGCCGCTTCGGCTCCGCTGTTCATGCTCTTTTTCCTCCCTTCTTTGCTCTTTTTCGTCAATTCTTATTTGGGATAGTATCTCCTTCATCGCTTCAGAACGGGACAGGATGCCCGTGCAAAGCCTCACCTCCTTCCGGAGCAGGGACAGTTTCTTGGAAAACGCGGCAATTTGCTGTTTGTATTCGGCAATCTGCTCACTGTCATAACAGCGGCGCAGAAGGTGGTAAAGAGATTTGCGGTCGGCTGCCAAGCCTGCCATCTCCTGCTCCACCATGGACTGATGGCTCAAAAGCTGTTCAATGTTTTCAATCCGGTGCTTGCAGAGCAGCTTGGTTTGAGCGGTCAGCTCCCCCAAATGCCGAATATCCTCGCGCAATAAAAAGTGCGTCCGTTTCCTGAACGCAGTGTGTTTTGGCAATATACCCATCTTATAGAGGTAGTGAAAGTATAAGGATTGCAAGCCCTTGAGTTTTCTGGTCTTTTTCCGATTAGTACTTTTTCCGGTGATAATGCGTCTTCGTTTGGGCTCCGGTATAACTTCCTGCCGCTTCGGAGAACGGTTCTGAAGTATCCGCTGCTTGATGGCATCCTCACAATAATTGTCCCCAAGAGTCTTCATCCGGACAAACCGGTCCTTGCCCTCCGGGCGAACAGCAATATATTTGACGCCTGTTTTAACTTCATAACCCTGTTTTCGGAGAGTGGCAATAAACTGCGTGAAAGTCATGGATGCGGAAATTGCCTTATCCACATCCTCACGGATCAGTCCCCGCCAGGTGGGCTTGCCTTCCTGCCCGGCTTTCCATTCGGCATAATGTTCCGACCTGTCCTCCTGTTGGTTTTCAATAACGGACAGTGAGTACTCCCTGCACAGCCGGTCGGAGGCCTGGCGCAGTTGAGCGTAAGTAGCTTTGTTGTCGTAATAGCGCTTTCCATCGGCAAAAGAAACGGAGTTAAGAACAAAATGGTTGTGCAGGTGATGTTTATCCAAATGTGTGGAAACAACAACCTCAAAACGCCCACCCCAAAGTTCCTGGGCTAGCTTTACGCCGATAGCATGGGCTGTTTCAGGCGTTGCTTCCCCCGGTGCAAAGGATTGGTAGCCATGGAAGGCAAGGATGCCATCCTTTTTCTGAAACTGCAGCTTGGTCTGGATCATTTGCTTATAGGCGGCAGATGGATCGCAATTGATACCGGTAACATAATACTGCATTTCGGTTTTGTCCTCCCGCGCTGCATATTCCAGTACATTCTGTAAATCCTGCAAATTCTGGCTTGAAAAGTCCAGGTTTTCAGTCTTGCCTGGGTTGGCAGCATAGTTTATTACTCGGTCTAATCGGTCTTTGACATCCCATATCGCTGTGGTAGCCACTATTTACTCCAGCTTTTGCGGTGACGTGACCGCCGCCCGGATGTCCAGCACGACCTGGCGGAGCCGGTTGGCTTCATCCTGAAAAATCGCCCTGTCAATATGTCCCGTGGCATTGGCCTTGGCTGCAATCTGGTTTAGGTTATTGCCGATGGCGTGAAGCTCCCTCATCATGGCATGATAATTAGCCGGAGGAAGCTCTTTGGGCACAAAGCCGTTTATGAGGGTGCGCAGGTAGGTTTCTCCGGAAAGACCTGATTTTTTGGCACTGGCTTGTAGTTTTTCCCTTTCTTCCCGGTTAAGCCAGACTTGGACACGGATGTTACGTCTTCTCATTACTCCAGCTCCTTTTGCTTGGGATAGACCAAGTTTATTCGTTTAGGAAATATATTATTTTTTTAAAGTTTATAATTTACTGCGGTTGCTTAAATTTTAAGATAACTGTGCTGGCAAATTTAAATGACAGATTAATAGAGAACAAACCCAGTATCGGCCTTACTGGGTTTGTTCTTTTGGATATTTAAAATTCACTATTTAGGTTGTATCCCTAAGACAGCACAAAAAAACAACCAGTTCATTCATCTGGCTGTTTTTTAAGTGAAAAGTACTTTATTCATATATATCTGCGTTATGAAGAATAGATTTGATGAAGGAATATCGAAAAGTTTTAGTAAAATTGTTATATTCTCCCTTCTCTGTTGGCTTCCACTTTCTAAACTATTCTGTTATGGTTAAGCAATTTTATTTCCTTTCTGGTTTGTCCTAATATTTAACATTATATAATACTGGTTTAATAATTTATCTAGCTTCTCACTTAGATTTACGACGGCGGGGTCAGTAAGCGGTTTGCAACTTCCCTGTTGGTTAAGATCAATTTTCATTTCTTCAATAATTTCAAGTAGCTGTTTTATTTGGCTTTCCATTGATAACTTTTAACTCCTCTCTCGAAAACTCACGAATATAATTTTACAATAAAGTAATATGACTTTTCCATAGTTTTTTTTGTCGAAATATATTAAATTTGGGAAAATGTCCCTTGAAACTCTATAGGCGGCAAATCTACAGATAGGAAAAGGCAGTAGATTAAATGTTAAAATTAAAAAACGTTAAAGACCTTTAACTGTTGAAAACCGGCCAAGGAAATGTCACTTTTTTTACATAATATTTACCCACTACTCATAAGGCCGCGGTACGTGAGTGTTACCACTTGCGTACGGCGGCCCGGTGCCCGCGAGCGCTTTGATGTGCCTTCATTCATGATTCAGTGCATGGGCACTTGAAAGCGCTCGCCAGACGGAAAAGGAATACCCGTGCGTCCGGTATTATCTTTGGGGTTTTAGGGGGGCATCCCCCTAACAAGCGAATTTGGGAGACCAAATTCAGTGCTTGCTGCAACACAAGACAGTGGTCTTATACTGTCAAAAAATTATGATTGCATAACCACCAGCCGAAAAGTTCTCGGTCATCAGAACGAAAATATGATTACAAAGATTAAGAAGGAAACAAAAAAACCTGGTCAACATGTCTGTCAATCAGGTAACTGAGTACAAAATGAAATTTTAATCGCTAAATCAATTCTTCACCGAAATGATGGTACGTCGGCTAGGATACAAGTGATTCAATAATTAGTTTTACGGCATCCCTGAACCCCTTCTGATAGGAAATTTCAGAATGGATAGACCCTATGCAGCCGGAAGCCCGTTCAATACTTTCAATTAAGTCTTTCTGCTCCTGGCTAATGCCCGTTTTTATCAGCTCCTCCCAAGCATCACCGGCCTCATCCATATATTTATGGTATTCAGCCTCGTTTTGAATCATTTGATTTATATCTTCCTCATGATTTTTAATAAGAGTTAAAATTGACATTTGCTCTTCCCCCAAAAATCAATAATATTTCTACTAGATATCGAATATATCCTATTTGAAGTCATATTTTCAGTCAATTGTACGTTTTGGATTTTCTTTAATATCTAATAGATTTTCTTTTATAATTTGGTTAGGAGAATAATCATATGTCTTTTTCTTTTAATCCTTTACAATTAATTTTGGCGCGTTATCGCTGTTATTTTGGTGACAACAAGCGCAAATTATTATAATTTATCTTTCATGCTCAAGGCGTTTTCCCAATATATCTTTCAGATAATCGTTATGATCCTTCCCACGTTCCGGAGGTTCGTCGAAAACATTGTAATTCGACGAGAGAAGTGCATGAATCGTTTTTGCCGCCAGCCGCCCAGCTGCGTCATTGTCCAAGTGCAAAGCAATTTCACTGATCTGCGGGAAATCTCGTAAGTATTGCATCAAGGCGGCAGGAGGGGTGCTTTCCCCGATATCCTGTTTTGGCTTGTAAATGCCGGCAAGGGACAGGCAGGAATCCTGCCGCCAGTCCCTGTCGGCAAGCAGCTCAAGAGTGCAATAAGACATTAAATCAATGGCACTCTCAAACAGGTGAAGTCTGCTACTGTTTTTGCCTGCCAGTAGGGAAAAGGAAAAGTGCTTGTCGCTTCCGTTCGCCTCACCCATAAACCTCCTCCGCGACGTCCCCCGGAGCGATGCGTACTTGGGAACGCCTTGCCGGTCAAAGCCGACAAAGACCGCGTTATGGTAAAATCGGCTTTCATACAAGCGTTTCGTTTGAATGCAGTAGTCAATTATTTCCCTATTTATTCCCCTCCCAGCCAGGTATGCAACCACCCGGTCATTGTTTTCGTTTTTCTCCGGCAGAAGCAGCTTCTTTTGCTTGGCTAATTCCTTATCTTTAGATTGGGAAGGCAGTGCTATAGTCATCTGTCCGTCGATCTGGATTACCGCCTCGGGCAGGGACAGTCCCCGCACTTTAACCAGATAATCCAGGGCAGAACGCCCGCCGATGCCGCGTGACCACCAGCACCATTTACCATTGCTGATCTTCAGGCTGTCATGGCTCCTGGTTGTGTAGACATTGCCGGAAAAGTGCACCAGCTCCTGCGGCTCGTAGTATTGCAGATAGGTCAGCAATTCCATTTGCTTGGCCCGCTCAATCTGCTCCGGTGTTACATAAGGCATGTTTTTCCCTCATCTTTCGTAGCCCACGGCTTTCTTTTCCGGAACCTCAAACTCTTCGTCAGGTTCATCGTCCAGCACTTCGTTTTCCCGTTTATCCATGTTGAGCAGGATATTCAACTCCGCCAGCCGGGCGGACTTTGTCTGCAGCTCCTGTTCCTTTTCAAACGGGATCTCAATCTGCTCTTTGGCCGTTTCCATCTGCTGGCGGAGTGTTTTCAATTGTTCCCGGCAGTATTCCAGCTTCTTGGGCATTTCCGCCAAAGCATTGTTGAGCCTGGTGATGTTACCGAGGATATCTGACCCCAGCGTCACAGGATGGCTCAGAGCGCCCCGCAAGGTTACCTGGTACTGCTTGCTGAAAGTGTCAAAAGAAAACAGCATCGGGAAACCCATATAGCCGTCAAGTTCCTGCGGCTCTGGCGAGGTCATCAGCTTACAGGTTTCGAGAATGGCTGTACCCGCCTTAGCCTTTTCATTGTAGAAAACACCCTTGATCGTCATACCCGCAAATTTTGCCTCATCTGCGCCATTCGCGTCACGGACGGAGATCCTATGCTGCTCGTAAAGAGCAAGGTCCTTTTCATAACCGACAATTCGTTCTTCGGTGAATCTAATCTGCTGAGGATATTGTTTTAGCAGCCGGTCCTCCAAAGCATAGCGCTGGCTAAAATGGTTAGCCTTCAAGAGCTTTAATTTGGATACCTGAATGTCCAGGTCCATCTTTTCCTTAATAAGAGGATTGCCTGTCGCCAGCGCCTTGACTTCGGCGTAGGAAAGCGCCGTTTCGTCAATGTCTTCGGCGCTTCGCACAGGGGACTTGGAAGTCATAATCTGTGATATAAACCTCTGCTTGTTCTCCAAGATCTGATAAAGATAGGCGTCAAAGGTGTTTTCCGTCACATAACGGAAGATATGCACCTCGTCATTTCTGTTTCCCTGCCTTACAATACGTCCGGAACGCTGCTCCAAATCCCGCGGCCGCCACGGGCAATCCAAATCGTGAAGCGCGATCAGTTTGTCCTGAACGTTGGTTCCGGCCCCCATCTTGAATGTAGAACCGAGCAGAATACGCACCTGTCCCTTGCGGACCTTGACAAACAACTCCTTTTTCTTGGTTTCCGTATCGGCATTGTGGATGAAAGCAATCTCATCGGCGGGGATACCGCTGGCAATTAGCTTTTTGCGAACGTCATCGTACACATTGAAATTCTCATCATTCTTTGGTGTGGACAGATCGCAGAACACAAGCTGCGTCAGCTTTTTGGCCTTATGTTCCTGCCAAAAGTGGAAGATATTGTCCACGCAGGCGTTTACCTTGCTGTCTTCATGGTCGGGCAACAGGGGGCTTATGAGGCGCTGGTCAAGTGCCAGCTTACGGCCATCGTTGGTTATTTTCAGCATGTTATCCTCATTCGGCTCGACCATCCGGTTACGGACCCGTTCAGCACGCTCGGCCAGCTCAGCTACCATATTCTGCTGGAATTGGCTCGGCTTCACCGCCACATTGCGGTAACTGGCTTTCGGGACGGGCAAGTTCAGCATATCCGCCGTCTTGATATCCGCAACCTCCTTGAACATATTCATCAATTCCGGCAGGTTGTAGAACCGGGCAAACCTCGTTTTGGCCCGGTAGCCTGTGCCCTCCGGCGCAAGCTCGATGGCCGTCACCGTCTCGCCAAATGTGCTTGCCCAGCAGTCGAAATGCTGGAGCCCGTTCTGGCGCAGGACTTCGTATTGCAGATACCGCTGCATGGTATACATTTCCGTGATAGAGTTGCTGATCGGCGTCCCTGTGGCGAATATGACACCTCGTCCCTCCGTCAGCTCATCCAGGTACCGGCACTTAGCAAACAGGTCGGAGGACTTCTGCGCTTCGGTTTGGGACAGGCCAGCGACGTTGCGCATCTTGGTATACAAAAACAGATTTTTGTAAAAATCCGCCTCGTCCACAAACAGCCGGTCAACGCCCAATTCCTCAAAGGTAACGACATCATCCTTGCGGCTGGTATCGTTTAGTTTATCCAGTTTCAGCTTCAGGGTCTTTTTCGTCCTTTCCAGCTGCTTGATCGCGTAACGCTCGCCCCGTTCCTCCTTAAGCTCCTGGATGCCGCCGGTGATCTCCATGATCTGTTCCTCCAGCTGCCGCTTTTGACGTTCCTGGGAGATCGGGATTTTTTCAAACTGGCTGTGCCCAATAATCACGGCATCATAGTCGCCGGTGGCTATTCTCGCGCAAAATTTCTTGCGGGTCTGGGTTTCAAAGTCCTTTTTAGTGGCGACCAGGATATTGGCGGAGGGGTAAAGCTGCAGAAACTCCCCAGCCCACTGCTCGGTCAGGTGGTTGGGAACGACAAACAGGCTTTTATTGCAAAGGCCTAAATGCTTACTTTCCATCGCCGCTGCCGTCATCTCGTAAGTCTTGCCTGCACCCACGCAGTGGGCCAGCAGGGTGTTGCCGCCATACAGGATGTGCGCCACCGCGTCCACCTGATGCTTGCGCAGACTAATTTCCGGATTCATGCCGGTAAACCGGATATGGCTGCCGTCATATTCGCGGGGCCGGATGGAGTTGAAGCGGTCGTTGTAGATCCTGGTCAAAAGTTCCCGCCGTTCAGGGTCTTTCCATATCCAGTTTTGGAAAGCTTCCTTGATGGCCTCCTGCTTCTGCTGGGCAATAGCAGTTTCCTTTTTGTTCAGCACACGCCTCTCCACACCGTCCTCGCAAACGGTATCAAAGATGCGTACATCCCGGAGGTTCAGAGTTTCCTCAACAATTTTGTAAGCACTGATGCGCTTTGTGCCGTAGGTCACGTTGGCCTTAATGTTGTCGCTGCGGTCGTCGTTTTTGCCCTTGACGTTCCAATTGGCGGTATAGGAGGAATAGAAAACGTCGATATACCGCCTGTACATATAGGGAGTTTCCAGAAGTTCAAAGATAAAGTCCTTGACCACCTCGGGTGGCAGCCAGGTCGCACCCAGCCGCACGTCTATTTCGGAAGCGGTCAAATCCTTCGGCTGCACTGCTTCCAAAGCTTTAATATTCGAAGTTAACTTTTCACCTTGTTCAAGCGGCAGGATTATGGTGAGTCCCCGTACCTGTTTAAGTTTTTCACGAACGTTGCCGGACAGGTATTCGTCCGCCGTTACATAGGGAAAAGAATCCACCTGAAAGAAAGCGCGGGGAACGACTTCCGGCACCACTTTGCCAAAGTCGCGAAAGATCACGCCCTGAAGGTCGTCGGCAAGACGTTCTTCCGAAAGCCCGGTCAAGCTCTGCATAAATTCCAAGTCTGCACGGGCTTTTTCCGCGATGGAGATGGCCAAGGCTTCGGCGGCGGTATCCACATGGATGACGACTGTGCGCTGCTTAATGGTGCGTTTGGTGAACATATCCGCCTTGCGCTCCAACTCGCCGTTCTCGTCCAAAATTTCCAGAGAGCAGAGCAGGCAGTAGGAACTGTCGTCGGAAAAAGCCATGCTGTTGCCCCGGCTGTTTAAAAGCCCGTACTTGGCAACAAAAGCGTCATACAGGATATTGAGCTTGCGCTGTTGTTCCTGGATTATTTCGTCACCATAATCCTCGGTCTGGTATTCGATTAAATTCCGCACACAGTCCCGGATGGCAATCATACCCTTGATACGGCCTGCCGCCGTGACAGAAGTTTCCACCCGGTTCATGCGGCTGTTTTCCCGGTAGTAGATATCCGCGTCCACCAGACAGTAGCTGAAGTTTCGTACATTGGGATCGGCCGGGATGGAAGAGTCCGCTTCGTCGGCTAGTTCGTCCAGCTCGTATTCCGTAATTTCAGTATGGATGTTTTCCAGCGCCTCGCGCAGCAGCTCGCCTAAGTCGGCGTCCTCATAGTGGATGCATGTTGTTTCGCTTTTGTTGCCGTACATCCGCTCGTCATAGGCCATCGTGCCCAGCACCATTTCAGGATTGTCGACAAAGTAGCGGTTGACAGGAATATCGTCCTCGGTAGTGGAAAGATGCACCCAATCCGGCTCGATGTCGATTACCCGGTCGCGCTTTTGCAGGAATAGGATATCGGCTGTGACTTCCGTACCTGCATTAGCCAGGAAGGCGTTGTTGGGCAGCCGGACGGCTCCCAGCAGCTCGGCCCGCTGGGCGATGTACTTGCGGACTTCGGGATTCTGCTTGTCCATTGTGCCCTTGGAGGTTATAAAGGCAATCATGCCTCCAGGCCGCACCTTGTCCAGAGTTTTGGCAAAAAAATAGTCATGGATGTAAAACTTGTGCTTGTCGTACTTTTTGTCCGCCACGCCATAGCTGCCGAAGGGCACATTGCCGACGACTAGGTCGAAAAAGCTGTCGGGCAGGTTGGTTTCCTCATAACCCTGTACCGCAATATTCGCGTTTTGGTACAGCTGCTTGGCGATCCTGCCCGTGATGCTGTCCAGTTCCACGCCGTACAGTTTGGAATTTTGCATGCTGTTGGGGACAAGCCCGAAAAAGTTGCCGATTCCGCAAGCCGGTTCCAAAATGTTGCCGGTCTTAAAGCCCATGTTGGCCAAACAGTCATAGATGGCCTTGATAACAGTGGGGGATGTATAATGGGCGTTTAAGGTGGATGCCCGTGCGGATGTATACTCGTCTTCTGTAAGTAGTTCCTTCAATTCCGCATATTCCTTCGCCCATTGGCTGTTCTGCCCGTCAAACACCTGCGGCAGACCGCCCCATCCGACGTACTTTGAAAGATTCTCTTGTTCTTCCGGTGTGGCCAGGCGGCTTTGCTCTTCCAGTTGATTGAGCAGACGGATGGCGGCGACATTCCAGCCGTATTTTGTTTTCTGTCCTCCCACTCCCAAATTGTCGCTGGTGATACGGAAATTGACACGGGGCTGTTTTGATGTTTCCGCCTGAATATTATTAATGACTTTTGATATTTTACCGTGCTGTGTTTGTTGCTGTACGGGTTCTTTAGCCTGCGCCAGAATGCCGCGCACAAAAGCGATGCTTTCCCTGCGGAAAATGGGAAAACCCGTACTGTTCTGGAAAGTAATGTCCCGCAGGCTGACCGTTCCTGCTTCTTGGTTGATTGAATCAATTTCAAAGCGCCTGTCCTCAATGACAAGCTTCATGCCTGTGGCCATTTCTTTTTCGGCCGGTTTTTCTTCCTGTTTGCCCGGCAGCTCCAGGTCAAATTCTACATAGTTTCTTTCACCATCGCCGCCGCTGTCAATGGTTACGGTACCGCCTTCGCGAGTGATGGTGATGTCTCCGGTTGCCCGTACCCAGGCGGGTGCGTCAGGGTCATCAGCATGAAGGGTAACACTATCCCTTTCTTCCGTCAGAAAATCTTCATAGGTTTGTTGGAATACGTCCTCGGCCAGCCATTCTTTGAACCGCGGCAGGGTTGTATAAGATTCGAAAAAAGCCGGATGCTCTCCCCTCATGGAAAGAACAATGAAGTCAATTGCCTCCTTCAACTCCTGTTTGGCGCTTTCCGGATCAGTGTCCCGATCCCGCAGGTAAGGATAGATCTCTCCGGTTCGTATCCGGTTGACGATTTCGGGCAAGTATGCTTGGTATAGCTCGCGTGGTAACATTTTTTCCGTTTTTTCTTGGTCGCTTTGTTCTTCGGTAATTTGTACTGGTTTTTCCCCGATAACAAGTAGATGGTCATTAAACGGGTTTTCCCGCAGCATATTCTCCAAGTCATCCCGCGCCAGTTCTCTGCTGAACAACGGAAAGCTTGTGTCCTGCAGCATCACCTTTCCGCTTTCTAAAGAAAAAATCTCGTATTCGTCTGCACCCAGAAAAACTATGTCACCGAGAGAAAAGGCGTAATGGGTGGTATCCTTTGATGGTGTCTCTTCTTTCTTCGAGGGAGCAGCTTCCCAGTTCAGGATTTCTCGGGCATAAGCCTGCTCGGTAAGCTGCCGGCGGCGTTCCTCCACCTGCTGCTCATAAATTGGGAGGTATTCTATTTTCAGGTATTCTCTTTCCTTGCCGTTCAAATAGCGTCCAGTGGCAATCAATTCCCCAATCCGTTTAGCAACCTGGTTCCAGGACAGTCTTAATTCCGGATTTGTTATTAAACTGCCGCTTTTGCTTAAGGAGATCCCTTTGCTGTCATGCCATTGGTTGCCGCTGGTCCCATCCAGAAAAATATGAGTACCGCCGCCGATTCCATACTCTCGCTTTAAAAAGTCAATGGTTTCTTTTGCAGTATGCTGCTCCCTATAGTGGAGATAAACACGGATTTTGCCGTTTTGGAAACCTGTGCCCCGGCATAGGACATGGTCGATTTCTTCCTGGGGAATAGAAAAAGCGAAGGATTTTTCGTCCTCCGCCTGTTCTATAGTTTCAATTTGCTGTTCAACCGTTGGGAAAATGGTTAGCTGTAAACGTTCTCCGCCAGGACTGTTTCCTCCGCCGAATGCCGCAGGCTGTTCAGGTGCCCCGTCCAGCCCAGCGGGTTTACCGCTTTGTCCGGCGGGGGACTCTCCGTCAGCATCTTCTCCATGATCCGCTCGATCCTCTCTTTCGCCGTCTTGTCGGTGTCTACCAGGTGGCCATTCAGTTTGCCCGCCAGCATCAAGCTCGCGTATATTCCTTTCCTGTGGTTTTTCAGATATGTCTTGCGCAGCATCCCATACTTTCCGATGTGCGCCGCTTTCTCCGGCAGCGTCAGGTCGGGAATCAGGTAATCTCCCTGCAGCGTGTAGGTCAGTTCCATCTTCGCCACCCCTTTCAAAACATATATTTTGCTTGTCACTTTCATTGTGTCCCGCTTCCCGATTTTTGACAAAGGTGCGGTTTGGATTTTCCTCCGCCTTTTGCAGCTCTCTGACTGCTGCCCCAATTTCCCGCAGGATCATTTCGGAAATGTCGCTGGTGGCGGCCCCCAAACAGGAAATAGTATCCAGAGTATTGAAGTTCGAAACACTTTGGACGTCCTCAAAACTCCAATATTTGCCGGCATCGCAGCCGCAACGGATTAAGAGCATATAGGCTACGGAGCTTATAAGCACTTCTTTGAAGATGACTTCCACATTCTGGGAGTCCAGTTCCTCCAGAAAGCTGTTCTCCCGACATTCCACCAGTTCAGAGAGATAATCCGAGAAATTGTCCTCCACAGCGTTGCGGGCGGCAGAAATTAAGGCGGTCGCTAACTCAAGCTTTTCCTCTAGTCCGCCAAAGGTGTTTTCCAGCGTTTCGATCACTGCCTCTGCATATCCGTCCTTCATTTCCCAGAGTATGACAGGGTAGTTGTAGCGGCTGTTGGTATCCGTCATGTCAAACACATGGCGCAGGCTCAACCGTCCCCCACTGTCGTCTATAAGAGCGATACCCTTGGCACCCTTGTTTACCCATCTGCCGAGTTTTTCGTTCCATACCTCGATCGGAGCGCAGGCAGTTGCGTCGGGACGCTGGGCGTGAATCAGCAGCTGATCCTGAAAGGGGTATTTATAGTTCCAAGAAGCCGTTTGCAGAAAGTCTGTCCAGTTGGGCGGGGCTTTAACGACAGCAAGAGCTGTCTGCTCCGCAAGTTCCGTAATCAGCTGCAGTTTTGTCGCCAACGTTTATCCCTCCTTACTTTTTACTCCTTCTTATCTTTCCGGTTCCCGGTTTTTCTTTTTGGTCTGCCCCACCAGACTTTTATCGGGAGCCTTTTCCTTTTGCAAGCTTCGCACATGATGGATTTCATCCAGCGCACGGTTGCAGAGATCTTCAAGGGCGGTGAGGCGGTCGCTGCAGTAATGACCCCAGTGGTAATCCTTTTCTCCCTTTTTGCATCTCCAGGTCACAAACTTGGCCGGAGCATTCTCGCTTTGCCCGATGACAAATTCCAAGTTCCCCACACTTAGCCGGTCGGTAATGGCATAGCCTGCGTTATTTTCTCTCTCCATTCAAGACACCTCCTACCGCGCCTGTTCCTGTTTTCTATGTTTAACTTGTCTTTCGGCTTCAATCTGTCGTAGCCGGTGCTTGGCCCAATCGGGTATGCATTCCGGTTTTACGACACCTAAAATATCCGCGCGGTTCCAGCGGGATTCCTTGCCGGAATAGAGATTAACGACGTAAACCGCCCGTCCTCTGGCCTTCCCCTGGGAGCCGAAACCGCCCGAGATGAGCACCAGCTGCTTGTCGGCAGTGCGGTATTCCGGGCGCAAAGACTCTTGACGGATGACCGCCACTTTGTCCTCAATGCTCTCCCCTGTATCATCCGGAACACAGTGGTCCAAAGCAAAAGGCTCCAGGGGAACGGATATCTTTGCTCGTTCCGCTTTGACTGCTTCAATCTGCGCTGTCACGCGGTCGGCAAATTCAGTCATCATCTCCAGATAATCCGCGCTTACGACCGCATCTGAATATTGGTCGACGCCCAAAGGGTTATCCCAGGAGCAATTGCACACCATATACGGGCTGTCGGGACTTTTTCCATCCTCCAGAAAGAGGGTTTCCTTATCACCGATGCAGACGGCATGTTTTACCTCATAGGTGTCCACCATCCGTTTTTCATTGTCCACGTTCTTCACACTCCAATCCAGGCCAATACGCAAAGGGCTTCCGCCCTTATTTTAAGTTTTTGAATCTTCCTTTCTGCTTTTTTGCCATAAATGAAAAAGCTCCCTGCATTTTTACAGAGGGCCGATTTACCGTCCGAAAAAAGAAAACGGTTGTTTTCTCCGTTCTTTTCCGGCATTTTCCACTTGTTTCACAGCGTTATCCACTATATTCACACTTTTATCTTCATTCGGTGCCTCCCTATTTCCGCTGCGACTCTTTCGGATTAAGGTCCGGAAAGTCTTAGGTTTCTTCTGCACTGCATGTTTCACAATATTCTCCTCCGTCAGTAGTTTTAGATATCCTTCTTTAAGGCTGAGTTATTTCTTTTTCGGCTGGTAAATTTCAGGGGGTGAGGTGTGGAGAGGGGGACAAAACAGCAACACTTTGCGCCGCCTCCTAAAAAATAAGAGACTACCCCCTTGGCTCGACATACAAATATTTATACACAAGATAATATATCGGGTGCTTCTGACAGCTATATCTCACCGTTCCTGCTCTCTTTGCCTCTTTTTGTACCAGCTTTCCAGCAGCTGAACAATAAGGTCTTCCTTTTGTTTTTCGTTATAGTTCTTCGGGAAATATTGATCAATACGGTCACGGCGGATATTGAATTTTTCCTTTTGGTTTGGTTTTTCTTCGGTGAGAATGGAATAGATGACATCCGTACTCAGCCTGCCCTCCTGGCTGAACTTTTTCAGCCGCTGGGCTTGCGATAAAGACGGCGTATTTTCCTCCTGTTTCATAGTTTCCAGCAGTTCTGTCTGTTCATTTTCGGTTAGGTAGGAGATTTCCACGGCAGGGTTAAAGGCAATCTGTTTTTCATCCACCATTTCGAGGATGGGCGGTATGAGTTCAGTTAGACGGATGTAACGGAATATTTGGTTTTTACTTTCACCTGTTTGAACAGCTAATTCATCACTTGAAGTTTTAGTCGAAAAATTATTCCCAAGTTGGGAATAATTATCTTCTTTGCTTGGTCGACCTGCTTGCCGTTTCATAGCTTCCAGCTTCATTTTATAAGCAAGGGCTTTTTCGCTTGGCAAAATGCTTTCGCGCTGGAGGTTGCTGTCAACCATGGCTACAATTGCTTCATCGTCGTTCAGCTCGCGGACAATGCAGGGCATGCTTTCTTTACCTGCTATTTCGCTTGCTTTCTTACGCCTGTGCCCGGCAACCATTTCATAGCCGCCATCCGCTTTAGTCCGGACAAGGCCGGGGACTAAAATGCCGTACTGTTTGACGCTGTCCGCCATTTCCAGCATGGCTTCATCCGCCTTGACTTTAAAGGGATGATTGGGAAAATCGCTGATTTTCGATAGCGGAATATCCAGCACCTTTTCCCGCTGCTTGTCCTCGCGGCTGGCATCCGTTTCAAACAGTTCATCTACCGAGGTCAGATTCATGTTTCTGACGTTGCTTTTGGCCAATGTCCAGCACCTCCTTTGTAAAGGCTTGGTAGGCTTTGGCGGCTATCCCATTAGGGTCATGCATATAAATGCTTTTTCCCTCAGCACTCGTTTCGGCCGCTCGGATGGATAATGGAATTTCCGTCTTGAAAACACACAACTTATCACTGTAGTCCCTGCGGAGAACAAATGAAATGTCCTTGGCAAAGGTTGTACGGTTGTCCACCATTGTGAGCAAAATGCCGTCAATCGTCAGCTTCGGATTAATTTGCCTTCTCACCCTGGCGATGGTCTGCATCAGCTGAGTCATCCCTTTAGCTGGCAGGTAGTGTGCCTGGACTGGGATAATAACGCTGTCCGCAGCGGCCAATGCATTGATGGTCATCATTCCGAGTGAAGGCATGCAGTCAATGAGGACATAATCGTACTTCTGCTTGACGGTGTTAATGTAGCTGCGCAACACCATTTCCCGACTCATAGTGTTTACCAGCGACACTTCAATAGCGGAGAGTTCAATGTTGCCCGGCATAAGGTCAGCGCCTTCCTCTTGGTGCAGTATGCCTTCGTCAGGTTCGTATCGTTCCTCTGTCATAGCTTTTGTAAGTATTGTCGCTAATGTAACGGGCAGATTGTCCGGCTCATGAAAACCTAATGAGTCCGTGAGGTTGCCTTGTGCATCCGCATCCACCAGCAGCACTTTTTTGCCTTGAATGGCAAGGCCGATGCCTAAATTGACTGCCGTTGTTGTTTTGCCAACTCCCCCCTTTTGGTTGGCAAGGGCAATTACTTTTGACATATTTTTTCCTCCTTAAATGCAAAAAGCCGCTTGCTACTTACAACGGTTAAGCAAACGGCTTCTCTACTTTTTTATTTATATAAAGAGAATATCGGTTAGACCAGCATTCTCTTAATAATTTCAATTTATAACGGAGATATAATTTTGTGGCTAATATTTCCTTCCAAAAAATGTTGCTATATTTTTTATGCAAATGTATAATCTAAGATACGAACGTATGTTCTATTGGTAATCTCTTTTAGGTGGGATATTAATGAAAGTCATTATGAAACCTATTGAAGTTATAGCTTCTTTCAATCTTAACGGAATTTCAACACCAATAAAGTTTAAAATCAATGAACATGATTCGCCTTCCATCATTACAGTTGAACATGTTTCTTTCAGGTTTGAGGAAAAACTGGCAGGCAATAAAATGATTACATTCCGCTGTCAAAGTACAATTGAGGGATTATTAAAAGTGTTTGAATTGAAGTTTGAGCTAGGCACAGGCAAATGGTTTTTGTTTAAAATTTAGAGGTGACTTCTTTTGAGCAGACGTATTATTTTTCATGTCGACGTCAATTCAGCCTATCTTTCCTGGGAGGCAGTCTACCGGCTACAGCACGGCGATCCTTTAGATTTACGAACGGTACCCGCTGTTGTTGGAGGCAATCCGGAGACCAGGCACGGGATTGTTTTAACAAAATCTATTCCAGCCAAGAAATATGGCATTCAGACCGGGGAATCCGTTTTTGAAGCAAAAGCAAAGTGCCCTGAACTTATTATTGTCCCTCCTAATTATTATTTATATATGCAATGCAGCACCGCTTTCGGAGATGTGCTTCGGGAATACTCCCCTGTGGTGGAGCAATACTCTATTGATGAATATTTTGTGGACTATACCGGGATGGAGAGAGCACTAGGAGACCCCCTTGCCACTGCCTACCGTCTCAAAGACCAGATCAAGGAGCAGCTTGGATTTACGGTAAACGTCGGCATTTCAACTAATAAGCTTTTAGCTAAAATGGGGTCGGAACTAAAAAAACCGGATATGGTGCATACCCTTTTTCCGAAGGAAATGTCGACAAAAATGTGGCCCCTTCCTGTGGAAGAACTTTTTGGTGTAGGCAGGGCAACCGCTCCCAAATTAAGAGACCGAGGAATTCGGACAATCGGAGATTTAGCCAATACCGAACCTCACCACTTGAAACTCTTTCTTAAGAGTTATGGACTCCTTCTCTGGAACTTTGCCAATGGACGAGATGAATCCCTTGTTAGGGTGAACCGGCGACCAATAATAAAAGGTATCGGGAATTCGACAACAATTCCTTTCGATGTAGATGATACAAGGACCGCCCACCTGGTCTTACTTTCTTTGGTAGAGAGTGTAGCAGCCAGATTGCGTCAGGCAGAATATTTAGCCCAGCTTGTCTCCGTTTCAATCAGAACTAACGAGTTTTATTCCTACTCTCACCAAAGAAAACTCTTTACTCCTACCGATTCCACTAACAGAATTCACGAAGTTGCATGTGAGCTTTTTGATGAAATCTGGAGAAATGAACCTATTAGACATCTGGGAGTCCGAGTATCTGAACTATGTACAAACAGCTTCGTACAGATGAGCCTTTTTGAGCAAGATATAGAAAAACAGCGAGCAATAGACAGCGCTGTAGATAAAGTTCGTAATAGGTTTGGCTTAAAATCAGTTATAAGGGCATCTTTCCTTCAAAGTGGCCTGAATGCCATATCTGGAGGAACCGTGACGGATGAGGAATATCCGGTTATGTCCAGTTTGCTGTAAGTTGCCTCATCACCCCAGGACTCCCCTTATTAAACGTTATAATACATTCAGCGTATCGTTTTTCGCTGAGTCACATGCATTTTTATCATCGACATTGACAATTATTGAACTCAATTCTCAACCCAACAATGTCACTATGATTACTCCTATCATCTTTATCTTCTTCCTCCGCGCTTTTTGAAGTCCACTACTATGCGGTCTTTCCAACTCTCCGGTATAGTGTGACCAGCTCGCAGGTTGCTTACTGTTTCGTTTATTACTTCATAGTTAAGCAGTGTACCTTCACTGTCAGCATTATAATTCACAGCCCTCTCTTTTCCGATGCCAAAACGTTCTGCTGTTGCAATAGCATCGATGTTTGCACCAAGGAAGATGAACTCCCAGGCATATTTGCTTTTCTGATGCTCAATCATCTGCCGAACCTTTTCATAACTGAATTCCCGGCTGGCGTTCTCCATGCCATCAGTAGTTATTACAAACATAACATGCTCTGCACGTTCATCTTCGGCTGTATGCTTCTGTACATTTACTACTTTATTAATGGTTTTTCCAATAGCATCAAGCAGGGCCGTACTCCCGCGCACAAAATATTCTTTATCCGTTATAGGTGCTATCCCCCGAAGGTTAATACGGTCATGCAGCAATTCATACTGGTCGTCAAAGAGAACGGTGGTTATTACAACCTCTCCTGTTTCTTTCTTCTGCTTTTCCAGCATGGCATTATAGCCACCAATCGTGTCACTTTCAAGACCGCTCATCGATCCGCTTCTGTCCAAAATAAATACCAATTCAGTTAAACCTTTTTTCATAATCGCATCCTCCAAATCATCATTTAATGTGATTAAAGGATAGCATTTCTATTCTTCAGCATGGTCGCATGGCAAGCGACAAATTTACCACTTCTTATCGCGCAGCAACTCAGCGATTTCAGTTGTTTTAGGGAGTTTCTCAATACCCAAAACTTCCGTTAAATCAAACATTCTGCTGCCCATCGGTGCATAAGGTGTTTCTTTCTCATAAAAAGTATCATAGAATTTTTCTACAAAAAAATAACGAGCTACCTCTCTGGATAAAGAATAACCGTATTGCTTTGAATCTTCTATAGCTTCCAAGATACGCGCTATCATATCTTCTGTCAGCTTGCCTTTTTCAACCTTAATTTCCAGACTATCATTGTTTGGCAATGCTGTTACAATTGCAGAAATTTTCCCGATTGCCCTAACGGCCTTCTGACTGTAAAGACCCAGATAATCATGACCTGAAAAACCGCGTCCGATGCTGTCGTAGTATAGGTTTAGTTTTTTGTTGATTGCTAATGTTGTCCCGGCAAGCTGTACACGCATACGTTTCCAATCATTTGGTATTAGTCCGCTGGTATAACAATATTCTTTATAATCTTCCAAAACGTCCAACATCTCATAATCGCGTTCATCGATTACTTCCATGACAACGATTACTAGCTCCTCAAATGTAATATGGCGATGAATAACATTACTGTTTTTTTCTAAATTATGTGTTCTTACTTTTTGATCCAGCATTTCCTTAGTATGAGGATTTAATTGACTTGGATCCAAAGTTAGCAGGACCTTATAATCTTCACCTTTGAATGATTGCAGATGGTTTGCTAACTGTTCTAATCCAAAATCCCCATGCAACTTCGTTTCAATTACGACTTTAAAGCTGGACTGTGTTATGGTTGCGTCAGGGATGCTGTCTTTACTCTTTTCCTGTAAGTTAAACATAAGCTCAACTTCGGCATTTTCAGGTAATATTTTTCCGAGAAAAGTAAAAAACTTGGTTGAAGAATATGAATATAGGCGTGAGAGTAATAACATAGCGTTGGCTGTATCAACATTCTCTTTACTATGATAACGCTGGAAATAATGAATATGCATACTTATACTCCTAACAAGATTTGGTCAAAAGCAAACAAGACTTCATTAATTTCAAAAATATTATAATTTTGTTCTTCGATAAAGTACTGGATAATGATATCGAATTTACTGCTGTTCGAAAGGGCGAAACCGGCCTTTAGCAATATATCTTTGGTTTCATCGAGGCTTAAATTCAATGCTATGGCAAAAGCAATTGCTGTAGACTTGCTTGGTTTATAATTAATGTCGTTTCGAATTTTTGAAAAAAGCTTACGATCTATATTTGCTTTCTTATATGTTTCTGCGTCCGTCAGTCCTTTTTCACCAATCAAGCGTAATAACATTTGTGAGAAAGTTTCGTCCAATTGACTTACAATATCGACAAGGCTTCGCTTACTCTTTTCTGCTGTAATCGGGGCATCCATTGACGAAAACAATGGTTCTTCGATATATAATTCTCTTAATATTTGCCTTTCTTCGAGTCTATTGTCCCGATCATCCGGATGCTCTTCTATGTATTTATCGTCAATGTACTGCGTGATGGATGAAAATAGTTTTTCGGACAGCATGAAAGCTGTCTTGTCGAAAACCACCAGGTAAACCGTCATTTCGTTTTTTAACAAGAAATCACCAATAACTGCAATCGCAGTTTTTATGGCCAAATCCTTGGGATAGCCAAATGCTCCCGATGAGATAAGGGGAAAAGCTATGCTCTCAAACTGATAATCTTTTGCCAGTAAAAGCGAATTTCTATAACAGTCGGCAAGCATCTTTTCTTCATTGTTTTTGCCGCCATGCCAAATTGGTCCTACGGTATGAATCACGTACCTCGCAGGCAGATTGTATCCTTTCGTTAGTTTTGCCTGCCCGACTTCGCAGCCGCCAAGAGTACGGCATTCAGCAAGCAGCTCAGGCCCTGCCGTACGATGAATTGCTCCATCAACACCCCCGCCGCCCAGCAGGGATGAATTTGCCGCGTTGACAATGGCATCTACGTGAACTTTTGTTATATCGTTACGAATTATTTCAAGTGGCATAATATCGCCTCCGGCTTCGATATAATCTCTCGTCTTTAGCGTCTCAGATCATTTACGCAAGGCCAACCATTTCATTAAATATGGCCGATCATTGTTAGCTGGAACTTCAAACCACTCAGAGCAGAGGAAATAGTCTTCCCCGTATATTTTGAGTGGTGCTGAATAATATCTTACTGGACTTTTTCCCTGAGTTAATGCTGCCTTCTGTAGAAGTGGGTACTGTAAATCAAAGGTTTCCTTAGAGTATTCCTTGGTTTGCATTTTCTCAATTTCCTCTTTTAAAACCATACCATCTTCGAGGAGCTTCCTAAGAACTGTTCTGACAATAACTCCAATTTTCATTTCTTCTAGGCCATCTATTCCTTGCGATTTAATCACATCAAACTCAGGTGATACTTTCCTCATATTGGTTGTCCTTTGCGTCGTCGTTTGCTTCGGTTTTTTCCCTGCGAACATATTGTACATCTGCAAGCTACGCATAAATAGTTCAGATGTATCAGCCACATCCCCAAGTACATTTAAAACCGGTTCAAGTATTTTCTCCGAAAAGTCATCATTACCAATAATGCGTATCTTATAATTTAACCCCGTATCTTTTAAAACAAGGCTAATATCATCTAAACAGTTCGTCAAATCCTGCTCCACTGCAGGATTTATTTTTGGAGATGTGAAAATTATGGTTCCGGTTTCAATGCCAAAATAACCATGTATACACATCGCTGATCGCAAGCATTTCTTGATGACTCTTGTTACAGTTTCATTTTTCGAACCGTAATTTAAGCCAGCCTCATGAAATGCAACATCAATGGCATATATCTGATTTTGAGTTTCCTCAAAGCAAATACCAATTACATCAATTTCAGCCTGGCCAATTAATTGATCTATCGACCTATTTCCCTTATATATATCGTATCCATACTTTTGAGAAAACAACTCGTTAGATCTTTTCATTAATTGCTCAATTGTGTCTCGATTTTTTAGTTCCCACTTATATGATGCTTTCCAGTTTGTTTGTACAAGCTGGCATTCCTTAATGTGCTTAAGCCACGAAAGGACTAAAGACTCGCCTATTTCAATCTTCATCTCAATACCTCACATTGAAATTTTGGAATAATTGATATGAATAATGGGCATTTTAAAATTCTCTCAAACTCAGTATATCCTAAACCTAATGGATAAAATTTCAATCAGCAAGGTTTTTTAGCATGTAGTTAATTCGCTCTTGAATAAAGCTGGCATCCAAATTTATAAAAGCAGCAGTGGTCATCACATCAAAATCGCGAACAGCGAATCGAATAATAGGGTTAAAGCCCTGCCCAGCTCCCGAAAGATGTACATAGTCTTTCAGCGTGTCAAAATAGGCGCGCTGGCTCATTCGACCTCCTTCATATCTGAATCCAGCAACTGACCTATGGAATCCGCTTCGCGTAGTAACCCTATTGACTTCAGCAATCACTTCAGGGTCTTCACAATATGACAAGTACCGCTCATGAAAAGATAACGAACAATGGGCTTTTGCTATAGTAATAGCTATTTTTCTTTGCGAAGTAAGATGTTGAAATTCATCAAATTCAACCACTCTTGTACCTAATTTCTTATGGTTGCGAATTAAGCCGTCAACAGGTAAATGGCAATTACTAAAGTCATTTGTTGTGCCTAGTGCAGTCCTCAGCTCAGATAGTAGTTCTATTATACTTGGTTCCATGTTAGTATTCCTGTAGCTATCTGCATATACGAGCCTGGGACTAGACCTATCAATCTCTACCCCGATTACAGATGAAAGAGCGCTAAAAAACAGTTCTTCTGCAGACAAAATAATCCTCCATTTCAATTGCGCAATGGGACAAATATGGATAATGGGCAGCTTATAAAATCAAATCAACTGCCCAGTATGCTCATAATATGATTCAAAATCATTGTTTTTGATTTCGAGTCTCAGATTGGAATCTACGTCATTTTATATGCTTATGCCCTGTCGATGTAATCTTTAATTTTTAGTTTTAAATCTTTGGAAACAAACTTTTTTTTAGAAATTTCACTCCAAAGTATATCTTTGGACTTAGTTTTTAACTGTTCTTTCACAACTACAATAGCAATACCATCATAGCCATAATCTACAGCTAATTTGGCAACAATTCCAACAACTCCAAGTGTTATCACTCCCCCTATCATGCCACCGGGACCGAGAGCTGCCATTGCAGCGGTAAATGCAGCCGCTCCTGCAAGCCCTGCCGCCATTGCTGAAGTAAGTGCTACTATGAATACTATTCCCATAACACCGAAAGGGGCCAATAGTTTTATCAATTTATCCATGAATAGTCCTCCCTAATATATAAATTATGGATAATAGGAAGTTGTCTATTTACTAATATACGATTAACAAAAACACTAAAACCATACTGGCAAGATAACCGCAATGCATAATCGACAGCAACTTCTCAAACTATCGCGACTCCAACTCAAAACCACGAAGGCCACTGTAGCTGAAACCTATAGTTGCATTTACCTTTTGGCTAAAACTTTGTCCCACTTTTATAACCTTGTTATGATACGGCACAAAAAACACTTTGAACCTTGTATCCATATCGAGAGACATCTCGGCGCTCTGTTCCTTTGTCACCTCTTCCAAAATTGTACAAGAAAATTTGGCAGCGGTTTCTTTTTCGGTGGTCAATGGCACAATCCCTGAATCTGTTAAAAAACATCTTGCAGATCTTCTGTGCGGATTATTCCGGCCGAGTTCTTTACAGCGCACCTGGTATTTCAAAGCCCTATCCGCATCATCCCGGTTATCTGTTTTGAGAAATTTACAAAAATAGATAATTTGCAGCAGGAAATTTACAGTAATATTGTCTTCAGTATTAGACAGTGTTTCAAGAAATCCGAGTGCATGCGTGTAGTTAAAGTTCCCCATTCGAATATATGCATTAAACCATTTCCAAATGATCCCGCCGTCCGGTTCTGATGTAGTAATAATCACCTCACAATAGTTCTGAATGGTTGACAGCTCTATCTGACTTTTTTTCCTCATGGCCTCCCTGTGTGTGTCTACGCTGCTAAGATAGACTATTTTGAACGAATTCTCATCTGGGTTAAGTTCAATAAGTTTTTGGATTTTCACTGGGTCGAGTTTTATTTTCATCAAATTATTTTTTGCCACACGGTAAAAATCATCACCACTTACTTCTGGGTGCACATTTTCAGTTTCAAAATCATATTTATTCGCCATTGCCAGCAATTTGCAACACCAACGCGTCACATCTGTCTTCATTTCCCAAAATTGCTTTATATCATACTTTAGCCCGTACTTATCCATTATGGTGCGGATAATTAGCGTACAAATATATAATATAGAACTGTAGGGGTATGGGAGAAGATAAGTCATACCAGTTTGACTATCCTGAGTATCCCGTCGAGCAAGGTCTACAGCCTTTTCGAAGTCGGTCAAAGCAAGTTCCACAGTTGTTTTACACCCGTTGTAGACATCCATCGGATCCATGGTGTCATATAATTTGGAGTCTAACAGATACCTACAGTGTTTTTGATACATAGTACCACGGGCATGGTAATGAAACGGGTTTTTGCCGTCCAACTTAATCGCTTTGTCGAACTGCTGTTTTGCTGTTACAATATCTGAAGGCGTATTGGAGATTAACAATCTGCCATAATGCTGGAAGCAGTGCGGGTTGTCAGGAAACTGTTCAACCAGGCAGGCAAAGACTTCTTTTTGCAGATTTTCGTTGCCGATTGAAAGGATAATTGGTGCAAAACTTCTCTTCTTAAACGCGTCCTTGGACTCCTCCGCAGAACTATCCGTGCTGTCTACAAATCCACGGGTTACAAAGATATCTGCAATCAATTTGTTAGCATATTCGGAAGGGAGAACGCCTCCTTCCATTTTGCGGATATCTTTGATAAAGTCTTTGCAGATGTTGGAAAATTGTAATGTGGAGAGAGAAGAATTACCTGTTCCAAACTGGGTGGTCAGTATTTTAAATGCAATTATCGGATGGCAAATACGGTATGTATTGCCGGTTACATATATAAAGTTTGACACATGGCTGTCGAATTCGCTCAATAATTTTCTTATTGAAGCTGTTGACATGCTTAAAATCTTTTTTGCAACCTTGTGGCTTAAACCGTTTTTTGAAGTAAAGTAAGTGATAATTGCGATGTAACTTACAATTTTTTGATATTCAGGTTTCTGCTTCATAAAACTGATAATTTGATTTGTGTATTCCGACATGCTAACAAAGTCTTCCTCAAACGTATACATACCGTAGAAAAATGGCAAACGAAATTCGGTCAAGTTAACATTTCGTGTTAAATTGCGCAGTTGTTCTTTTCTTGCTTCAAGCTGTTCATTAGAATAGGCTCCTTTCAGCCGCATTTCCTCAATATAGCGGAATTCAAAGTTTTCGGCGAGGGGTATGTCAAGACAGGTTAATATATCGCTGGAATCACCATTCTTTCCTCCATAGACACGATAGGTATAGAGGATAATGAATTTAACCAAATTAGCTTTCAATGCGGTCTCAATCGTGTTAATCTCGCCGCGTGTAAAATCTCCGTCTGCTAAGATAATTATCGGACTACCAGTATGATTCGCAATTCTTTTGAAGCTCTCAAACAGATCGTTGCCTATCTGGCGTATTTGTACAGTCGGATAGTCCTTACGCAATTGCCAGCAAATAGATTTGCCCAGAACTGTGGCACCTGCGCCTGGAGTGTGGCCTAAATTAATAAGGCCCCATTTTTCATTCTCAATTTTCTTTTTGATTTTTTTAACATAATCTTGCACTTCAGGCCTATCGACCAGGATTTTGCTGTCTATAGCATCCCAAGTGATGGACTCTCCCCAATAAAAGGCCCGTCTCGACTGAATGTCCGCGCTGCTATTCAACAAATGGTCACCGATGATCTCGAGATATGATGTAATGTATTTTACGTCCGCTTCCTCAAGTTGGACTCCAATTTTTTTCTCAATGTGTGGCAACCAGATTCCGGTTTTACTGCCGCCGCTCAAATAGGTGGAGGCATAATATGCGAGATACTCCATATTCATATTGAAAGGTCTTAGCGTTATATTTGCTAACCTTTCCTCTTCAAATCCCTTTTCCGGATCTAAAGTAAGTAACGAAGCCCCTATGTCTGCGCTTTCATTCTGATCAAACCATTCCAGTATCTGTTGCACCTTATCCCACTCTTTATCTTTTGCAAAGCTGCCACAATCGATAATTAACATCAAATCCTGCGGAGACGCAAAAGAGCAGATTTTTGAGATGGCATTCTGAAGGAAACCGCTATATTTATTTCTCCATTGGGCAAACTTATCAGTGAGAGTGGAGGGGTCACTTTCAAAGCCGTCAGCAAACATCCACCAAACTGCACTGTGCTGGATATTGTTCTCCATATCTGAGCTCTTTTGGTTTAACAGCAAATTTCGAAGCTGCTTTACCTCGCTTATCTTGGTGTAAAGTACTTCATTTACCTTGTTGGACAGAGATATGATACCCCTCCATGGAATTCTGGCCAAGTATTCATTTGTCAAATCAGATGAGACAGGATTACTGCCGCTAATCAATATGTACTGATATTGTTCTGAGAATTGGGTACAATGTTGTGCCAGCTTCGTTACTGTTCTCGTATCAGGGCGGCTACCCAAAGCAATAGTATTCCAACGCTCTATTTCTCGAGTCTGCCAATCCTCATATTGTGCTGTAGCAAATAGTTTTTTTAGAAATATGCAACTGAATAAAAAAGCCTTTTCTTTCTTAGAACTGTCAATTTTCCTTTTTCCGGAGAAATTCAAACCGGCGAGCATTCGGGCAATATACCGGCTGTATTTCATTTTATCAACATGGCTGAAAGAAGCGTCGTTTACAGTGTTAATCCAATTGTTTTCGGTTTTGTGGATGGCTTCTATGATGACGGCGTCCGTAAAGTTTAATTTGTCCCATTTTTCTTCACATATATTTTTTATATTCTCGACCCAGTCTTTGAGAGAGTAACTTTCGAGAGAACGGAGTAACAGGCTCAGTTCAAAATAGGCGCTGTCAAAAAATAAAAAACCGTCTTCCCTGGCCAAAGCCCAGTCTATCACCGCATAGTCCTTACCGCTTTGAGCAAGAAATACATTATCACCATGAAAGTCGCCGTGGACAGCAGCGTACAGGTAATAGAATCCTGACAAGCCAGATACATGTCTTGCAAAATAAAAGGCATTGGGTAGGACATCACTCCATGAGATAATTAATGGAGTCTCGGGATTTGAAAGATAGTGTTCCAAAAAGTCCTTAATGGCGCTATTTTTGGACGCCTTGTTGGTAAGCACCTTGTTGCAAATTTCAGAAAGCGGCATTTTGACTGGATGAAAAATGTCCCTGCTGAGTGAGTAACCAAGCATGCTTTGGATGATATCGGATATCATACTTTTTTTTGTGGATACCTCCGAAGCAAAAAAAGACTTGTATTCTACACTGCTACCGCCGGCTATTTCAATAAGCAGTACATAAAGCCCATCAATTGTGGCTGTATCTATGTATTTTACTGCGCAAGGAAACTGCTCGGATATATCCGTATTTTGGAATTCTTCGTCCTTTTCATCAATTTTCAAATAATACTTGCCCGTGCGGTTAGATGGAGACTTGAGTTCAATAACATATATTTCTGCGCCGGAAAATCCTGTACTAATCTGTTTAAGCAGTTCAATATTGTTTTCGTTAGCTATTTTGAATTCGGAGACAATTTGTGGCAATATCCGATCATACATTCTCTTCATGTATATATCCCCTATTTATATAATTTTTTATTGATAAAAACTAATGTGCTTGATAGTATAGCCATAATACATGGCAGCGCCAACTTCCCATTATTAGCCTAACAGGTATATGTATTTTATAAAGTTGAGTAAGTAGGACAACATTATCTTATTAAACATTCCCAGGTAACAAAGGCGTTTTCTTTAGCTGTATCATTACTTCTTCAATCGATAGTGAACATTCATTTACCGATGGTATATAAATATCAACATTACCAAAAGTAATATAGTTCTTCCTATGTTTTCGTACCGAATTGATAAAATCAATCCCAATGTTATATTCTTTCATTGTCAAGAACATAAGATAGAAACGCAAAACATCATAATCATCAACTGGTCGCATGTGCTCAATAAGTTCGGGCTTGCGGTTGTAAACAAATCCAGTTACCACTGCAGCAGTAATAAATTCCCTCGGGTTAGTAAAATCTCCTTTTTCCATAATTGAAATAGCAGAAAAAACTGCATCAATAGTCCTTTTGCTTATGTAACCTAAATACGTATAATCAATATACGTATTTCTTAAGTAGCCTGAAATAAAGTGCTTTACTCTTTCTAGATACTCCTCAGGAGAAGTCGCCAATGCGGAAAAATTTACTTTGTTAGCTGCACATCTTTTAAATCCTCGTTTTTTTATGCCTGTTATTAATGAAACATCTGCTGTTGCGGCTGAAATTATTAACGGTGAATAAAACGCAAATAACCCTTCTTTGTTTGAAATTATTAATTCTCCGTTATCATTGACTTTTTCCAACGTGCCAAATGATTGAGACGAGTATTGTTTTTTTCCCGTGAGCTCCAAATATTTACTACTATAATTTTCATAGCCCCGTTGTGAAGAAATGTGATTATTCTCCCTCAGAGAAGAATCGTGTTTATGCCCAAAAATAGCCCAATAGTTATCCTGCTTTGTTAATGTTGTTTGCGAACTCCACCAACAATCCCGAGACCCTTCGGTAAAATCCACCATTGGAAAATGGGTGATTATAATTACCTTTTTTTCAAATGACAAGATTTCATTAGCGTATGTAACCCAAGTCTCATGACTCTGGCGTATTTTTTTTGGGTCAAAATCCTTTACATTTTTAGCATCCGGAAAGCACCTAAATTGCTTTAATGAAACTCCTTGATTTTTACGTCTGAAGCTCGTCCAGCCGGTATCCCCAATAACGCATATATCATCGACGTAGTACTTCTTTCCAGTTATAAGCAAGTGAATATAATTGTTATTTTGTGTTTGGTCATCAAATAGTCTTATGATATCATCATAACTCTTCGTTCCATCGTTCCAATAGTCATGGTTTCCTAAGACAAAGAATCCGGCAATTTTGTTTTCCTCAATTTTTTGTATGAATGATAGCGTTTTTTTATAGTTATCATAGAAATCGCCTGCCAAACACAATATACAATTTGTGTAGTGTTCTTTTACATAGTCAATAAATTCTTCTTGCCGTTTATCAGCATCATTCGGCATATATTCTTCTTCGGTGTAATCGAAATGCAAATCAGATATAAATACTATAGTTGCAGCGGGTGGGTGGCTAATTGTGTAGGAGATACTGTTGTTACCCAAACCAACAGTTGTTAGACTATCTTTTTTAGTCATACCCTCCTCCTATAACGCTATGAATTAATACAACAGCTCCATTGATCCTTCAACTGCGCAAAAACGATGATCTTGAAACTTCGAATTATTAGCCTAATCAGTATATGTTGGATCCTGAAGGTACCAAAATATTTCTATTACTTAGTTTCATTCATTTAAATAATAAATCAATTTATAGAGGACTTGCTTCAAATATGAATTGATGAAAAGGATACCACCTTACTTCAATGTAATAATCTGATAATTCTTTACTGAGATCTTTAATATTCTCAATTACAAATTGATTAGGCTTGTTGTCAAGTGAGGAGAATATTACAACATCTGGTTTTAGTTTTTTGGCCATTGTTGCCATTTTTGCAAATTCTGTTTTATTGAAATGTTTAATAGATTGTTTAACTTCTCCGATTATTAGTTTTCCATCTTGTATACAAATAATATCAATATCTCCAAGGGAAGTCTCATCTTCTTCTAAAAGTATTTCTAAGCTATTACAAAAGAAAAAAGATGTTCTACTATCAGATTGTAATTGCCCTAATGTTAGAATAACAGGAATAAGGCCATGCTCTGAACAACCTGATTGTATTAAACTATTTAGCTTATAATACCATTTTGATTGAGGTTTAATCGTAAAAGCATTTCCACAACCTGAACATTGCAAATTTTGTCTAGCTTCATCAATATTAAACCAATTAGCCATACCACATAGTGTACAATGCTGCCTAAGACCTATTTTTACAATATCGAGAGCTATAAGTTCTGATAACTCTTCCTCTAATTCTTCTCTATGATATTCAACTTCATCATTATTTTTCGAGTTATATTCTTTCAACTCTTCTTGTGCTATATTTTCAAATAAATCAAAGGGCTGCTCTTTGGAATTAATTGATAATTCTTTTGCATATTGATAAATTTGACTTACCCACCAATCAGGGTCCTTAAATCCATATTTATCGAGCTTTTTCTGTATTTTAGATAATATAGTACTTTCATTAATTTTAACCTTTTCCGGGTTTCTATAGCAAAGTTGATCAAATATACGTCTCCAATATCTTTCTTTTAGATAAAAATATGCATTAAATAACCCACCAAATAAATCTGAGAATCCTGTTAAATACCTTCCCTTATCAGATTCTTGAAATTTGGGGCGTTTCATAGAGAATAACTTTGTTCTTGGATCAGCCGTAAAGTATGGGGAATTCTGTCTCCATAATAGCATTCTAATAATTGACGCATCATCATATAAACTGATTTTAAGATTAGGATTTGCCTGATTAGATAAAACTGAAAAAAATCCGTCTTTCTTAATCCGTGAAGGTTTATGAAAAATATTGTGAGCCAAAACATTTTTTGAAGGTAGTTGCCACCATAAATTATCTCTATGATTGTTTATATGGTTAATATATATATCTGACATCCAATACCCATGTCGAAAATATTCACTCCCAGGATCTGGATTTTTAAGAACTATTTGTTCTTTATTCCCGATACCTCTATATAAATCCATATCCTCAGATATATTGGGGACAATCTTTTTCCTAAAATTTGTCTTTCTAAGTTCATTTGATGTTTCATAGTTGACCATAATGTATTTGCTATTCAATAAATCTCTAGTAATATCTTTAAGTTCATCTTCGCTTATACTAAAACTTACAAAAGTTATTTCATTCTCATGTTTTCCATTTAGTGAATGCATATTACTTATCCATTTACCGATTGCATCTTTTGTAGAAGAGTAATTTAAAAGTTCAAGTGGAATCCAAATATGATTTAAGTCAATCCGTTTCCATTGAGGAATTGAGAATATTCTGTTCCATGAATAAACCACTTCATCTAACTTATTTCCTATAATAACTGTAAATACTTCTCCAGATTTATCATATTCAGTATCATCAAAGTAATTGGGAAGGGTACATACTTGTATAGGATAGACCTTTTTCTCAAAAGTACTTACCTTAATAAGAGCGTCGTCAAAACTATTTCTATCAGTAATAACGTATTCTTCAATATTATTCTCTTTAAAAAAGTTATTCATCAGTTCATTTTTTGGATAAGTCCCAAAGTTGACCGTAATAAATGCTTTCAGTAAATCATCTTCAATATTTGTTACATCAAAATATACAAATGAGGGTTTAAAACGAAAAGAATTTGATACTTTTACTACGTTTTTTAATGTTGGATAAATTGCTATCCCATCATAATTGCTGTTAACATTAAGGATTTTAGATTCATCAATCCTTAATGGTACTTCTATTAACAAAGGTGATAATTTCTCTTCAATCTTATTTAAAAGACTATCTTCAATAACAACAAATGACTTGATTATGTCAGGATCAACATCATACAAAAAGGTCCACCAATGATTCTCAATATCTTTACCGTCTGTAAAAATAATAGGGTTATATCTACCACCCCACATAGAAATATTACGATTTACAATCTTACAAATACTCTCAAGATCTTCAATTAGCGGATTTATTAAAAATGCTGTGTTTATTGGGCGTTTATCAACATAAATAGAATATGTTTGAGATTCCAACTGACAAACCTCCTAAATCAATAACGCCTTCGCATTATAGACAAAATTGAGCCACGTATTCTAATAAGATTAATTATTATTTTCTAAATTCCACAAACTTCCTGTTTTTCCTCCTGATTTTTACCAATAATGAGATCTTATGTATCTGCTAATACCAATATTTGTAAATATGTGCTAACATATTACACAATTGCTTTATTATTCATTCGGATTCATACTTTTTTCGGAGGTGGGATATTTGGCAAGACGCAGGGGAAACAATGAAGGATCTATTTACAAACGCAAGGACGGTACATATTCCGGACAGGTTACCATTGGCCGAAATTCAGACGGTAAACCAAAACGTAAAACCATCTATGGCAAGACCAGAAAAGAAGTATCAGGGAAAATAGCCGAAATCCTTACTGAAGTCAATAAAGGGTTGTTTATTGATCCTTCGAATATGCTTATGAAAGACTGGATAAAAATCTGGTCCGAGCAATATTCTAAGAAAAAAAACAGACCCAGTACATGGCGAGGATATGAGACTTTTATCAGGAATCGAATCATTCCTAAACTCGGTGAAATTAGACTTTCAAAACTTGAACCTTACCACATTCAGCAATTCTATAATGAATTAAAAACTGAGCCTAGACTTGATGGTAAAGAAGGAACAATATCATCAAGCTCAATAATTAAAATTCATGCCATACTCCATAAGTGTTTGGTGGATGCCAGAAGAAACAAGCTTATCTCTTGGAACCCTTCCGATGAGACAGACAGGCCACATAAGGAAATTCAGGAGACTAAAATCCTTTCAAACGACCAAATGGATATTTTCTTGGAAGAAATCAAGAAATATCGTTATTATGCCGGTTACCTGCTTTCAATAGGATCTGGGCTTCGACCAGGGGAAGTACTTGCCCTTAAATGGTCTAACCTTAACCTCAAAGAAAAAACTATTTCTATAGAAGAAACACTCACCAGGGTCTTAAACGATGAACCTAATGCAGCTACCAAAACAAAAGTTATCACCCAGGAAGCAAAAACTCAAAAAAGTAAAAGAACATTAGCTTTGGCAAAGAGACTTGCTGCTGCTCTCAGGGCTCATAGAATCAGCCAGGTTAAAGAAAAACTTATCGCCGGAGATAAGTATATTGATCAGGATTATGTCTTTGCAACACCAATTGGCGGCCACGTAGAATATAGAAACTTCTACCGTTCTTTTCAAGCATGTCTGGTAAAGTGTAAAATACCACCCGTAAAGCTCTATGCCTTGCGCCATACATTTGCTACCAGACTCCTGGAAGATGGAGAAGATATAAGGATTATACAAGAAATCCTCGGACATACCGATATTCGAACGACAAACATTTATACCCATGTGACTCAAGAAATAAAGAAACAATCAGCCAATAAAATTGACATGCATCTTAGGAAAAAAAGACAAATTAAATCTCAATTGCAGTAAAATTGCAGTAGTAAGCATTAAAAATCCAATATTTTATACGAATCATAAAAAGCAAAAACACCGCAAACCCTTGCGGTGTCTATGTTTCTTATGGAGCCGATGGTCGGAATTGAACCGACGACCTGCTCATTACGAGTGCTTTGTCGGGTATCCTGACGTATACTAACTGATTCTAAAACATAGATTTTAAGCGGCTTTCACGATTTTATAGTCTTATCATAACCTATGATAAACTACGATTTTTTTACTGGGTTGCAGAAGTAATTGCAGAAGTAAATAATATAATAAATGCCTAGTTTTCACTAGGCGTTTTATAATCAGTACAAACCCTTAATCTTTAAAATTTCGTTTAGATCACACGTCATCACTTTTATAGCTTCATTTAATCCTTCCACTTCATCCATTAGGATATGAAGGTCAGAGGTCTCTTCCATTCTTACTGTTCTTGCCTGCATAGCCATTAAATTGTTTTCTAATCTCCGATGAGTAGTGTTTACTAGTTCGACTATATCGATTCTAGCCAATTTTCATCCTCCTCTTTATGTATTAAGAAGGGCTCTAAAATCTATAAGCCAGGTTTTTCGGTAAGTATTTCGTTAAAATTGGTATTCAATGCTACACAAATCCTTAATAATGTCCTAGCGCTAGGTTTCGAATACCCGTTCTCAATATTTTTGTAATGGCCGTAGCTTATATCTGCTATGTTAGCGACTTCTTTTCTCGATAAGCCCTGATCCTCCCTTTTTTTTTCTGATAGTACTACCGATGACTAGCATTCTACACCTTTTTCTTTAGGCTAGCGACAAAATTATGT
The DNA here is from genome assembly GCF_001707455.1 of Dehalobacter sp. TeCB1. Lineage (NCBI taxonomy): Bacteria > Bacillati > Bacillota > Clostridia > Eubacteriales > Desulfitobacteriaceae > Dehalobacter > Dehalobacter sp. TeCB1. The sequence continues at coordinate 104,894 of NZ_MCHF01000008.1, forward strand.
AGATTTTCGCCTTGATGAGTGACATTTTTTTCGACAGTTAAGATGTTCAATTGGGTGGGATATCCTGTATAATTATTAAAAAAATATGTATTGGGGCGGATGTGATGGAGTGGTAAAAAACCGTCTCAGGGAGATCCGTCATGAGCTAATGATTGATAGTCAAACGGAAATGGCCATGATTTTAGACATCTCCCAGCAGCAGTACAATTCATACGAGAGACAAGAAAAACAACCAAGCCTAGAAACAGCACTTAAAATCGCAAAGAAACTTAATCGTTCTGTAGAATCAATATTCCTTTTAAAAAAATGAACACCTAAAGAAAAAGGTGTTTTTTAGTTTTTATAACATCAATTATATGTATTTAACATACCTTTGTTGTTAATCTAAGTAAAGCTGTAAATCTTGCCTGCTTTGGAAGGGTATCCCAATTATAAAAAAAAAGCCCCGAAGGACTGACTCCCTCGGGGCTTATTCAACTTACTTCTGTTCCGGCATCTCAAGTGCCGTGCTTTTTCCGAAATAGTAGCCAATCACCGGTCCTACTATGGCCGTAAATTCTACTGGTATGTTCTTACCTGTAACCAGGCAATACCCAGTAAATAAAATATACGCTGCCGTCATGGCCAGCGCAATGGTTTTGCGGGTCTGGATGTTTTTCATGATATCCTACCTCCCCTGACAAATATCTAATACTTTCCGGCATGTATCGAATCGATCAGCACCGGCGATACATACAGCATTTGCAGTTGGTTTGGTCGCACTGCCAACGATATATACGTTTTGCGCTGCAGCCAAGGTATCAGCAGCAACAGAACTGAGATTATCTACCGGCGCATTAAAATGATCGGCCAGGTACCCGGCAGCCCGCTCATCGGGACCAGGGTTACATAAAATAAGATTTTTCATGGTCTTTTCTCCCTTACTTTCTTTATAGTAACCAGTGGCCTTTGTAAATCCTTCATAGATTCCCTTTGCAACCAGATTATCGAAGCTACTTTGATTCATCAGATTTTCTTCTGCTGGATTAGAAATAAAGCCTGCTTCAACCAAAATCGCAGGGGCGTTTGTTTCTCTGGTAGCATGTAAGTTTTTTATTTCTGCCCCACGATCTGTTAGGCCGGTTGCGGCCACCAGCTCAGCCTGTACAGATTTGGCGATTTTTTCGGCCATACCTCCAGCGGCCTGATAGCATGTTTCTATACCATGCGCGGATCGGTCAGCAACGGCATTGCAATGCACAGAAATAAAATAATCGGCTCCCCAGGCATCAGAACCCTCACTGACATCCCAAAGGTCTCCATCCTGTAGATATTGCACTTCCCAACCTGCGGCCAGAAAAAGATCCTTGAGTATTACTCCAACCTGGTCAGCCTGAATATATTCCTTCAGGCCTCCAGCTCCGATGGCTCCGGGATCTAATGTACCGTTGTTTTTCTTTCCGTGTCCAGGATTGATTGTTATCCTTGGCAATGTAATCACTCTCCTTTCTCCTGTAGCTGGACTAGAACCTTCTTAATTTTTTCCGGAAACGGCACCCCCAAGATTCCGAAGTTCTCAACAATTGATAATCCCTCCCGGGCAATATAAAAATAAAGAGCCAGCATCCGGAAAATCGGCTCTTTATTACCTATCAGCTGATCCAACATGACTGCGATCGCAATGACCACAATTATGATCCCTTTCCTGATCCCGCCCCAGAACATAATTTCGCTATTTACCTTTTTGGTTTTTACTGCTCCCAGGAACCCTGTGATGTAATCAATGATCATAAATGCGATGAGTACCTGCAGAGCTACATCCCACCCTCCCAGCCAATAACTTATGAATGTTCCGACCGCGGCCACGATCGCACTGAAACTATACTCTTTTCCCAATGATTCTCGCCCTCCTTTTTTATGTATAAAAAATAACGCCATCGCCTGGCGTGAAAAAAGACAGGATTGTAATTTCCTGCCATCGTTGGTAATATGAAATTAGAAGTTTATGAAATAGATATTTTGTGGGAGGAATTAAGTTGAGTATAGGCGCTTATATAGGAACTTTTTTAGGGGTTTTTTTTGGTGATTTCATTGGTTCAGCGATAATTTATTTCTTTAGCTTCATAATTGCAAAGAGATTTAAAAAGAAAACACTCGCCCTATACTGCTTCGGAATAGGAATAGCGTTGATACTTATTCTTTTATTAGATTCTAATTTGATAAACTTAATAGCTTTTGTAATTGGCTTTACCATTATAGAAAGGGTTCATTCTTACAAAATCAAGAAGAAATCCAGAGAAGAATATGAAGAAGATGTAAGCGAGGGTGTTTAACCCCCGCTTTTATTTTAGAATGGCTGTTTCTTTATTATCCTATTGTATATGTTAGATATTTTGTCATGCACAACGTGATCATTTGCAAGAGAATATAATATATACGCTCCAACAACAAGTAAAGCAATTAAGCCACCGCCAGCAGCTTCAGGATCTGAACCAAACATCTCCCCCACCTCAAAACCATTATATGACAGCTACTCTTTCTTGTATAGCAAATTTTTAAAAAGCTGCTTTTGCTGGAAGGTTAAGTCTGCATTTGAGTTAATACTCTTTATTTCTTCAGACTTCTTTTTCAATGGTTTGAGAAGCTGAATTTGATTATAGACAGCCTGCGGATCTACTCCCCTCTGAGCCATAGTTTCTACTACTTGCGTTTGTTTTGGTGTCAACGGTGTGCGGGTGTTATCATAATACTCTCGCGCTTCTGGGAATGAATACTGGCCAAACAACGCTGCTCTTAGCTTATTACCAGGTGAATCTTCGACTGGGTATACTAACTGTTCTCCTTCGGCAGAATCCTTATATTTTCCGGGAACAATGCTATTTTGGAATATTTCCATTCCCTCTATCGTTTTCTTGATCTGCCCAGCCCCTGTCGGCAAAATGAGTTTAGGTATTTTAGATAATTCCTTTTCAGAATTGGTCGTTCCACTAAAAGCATTGATGGGGTTTGGTAAAGATTCTGTGAGGGGAATTCTTCCTCCTTGAGAAGTTACCATAGATGCGAAGGGAAGTTGGTTAGCCACGTTCTCTATCAATTTCTTATTAGCTTCCTGATCCGTTACCTCTGGATTGTTATAGTCCTCATACGCCTGCAGAACTACCCCTATCGGATCAAACGCCGGTCTCCTGCCCACCGCTTGAGCATACAGATTATTAAATAGATACCCAAATAAGAATACCTGGGCAATCGCTGAGGCTGCAGCTGCTTTTGATTCTGCACTCCTGGGGATATCCTTAAAGATAAAGGACAGCTGGTTATTTACCTCAGTTTGGAACTGGGTAATTGCACCCATTAAGCCCTTTTTATTAAAGATGTTTGCTTGTGCTCCTATTGACCTATCGGCCATGAGTCTTACTCCCCAGTTATCAGCCTGTTTTAGTGCAGCTTCAGGAGAAAGCCCTTTTTCAATAAGCTCATTGTATTTCCCCCGGACAATGGTTTGTGCGACGAATTTATCGACTACTCCGAATATCCAGAATCCCGCATCACGAGCTTTCCCATATCCGGCCCCGACATTCCCCAGGACTTTCGCAGGAACCTTTAAGTCATTTCTGGTTGTCCACAGCTTTACAGATAACGGATCGCTTCCAAAACGTCGAGTTAGGAAATCTGATCTGTCGATGAATCCATCATTTTTGAACACGCTGCCCAGGGTTTCCATCATCCCTTTTACAAAGGCCTGCTTATTTGTTGTTGCCAGACTCTGCGTTAAGGGAATAAAGTTTGTCAAAGCAGACGAGACATTAAAGCCGATTGCATTGGCCCCAACTTGCCGTTTTAAGACTTCCGCCGCGCGGTATACACCTCTACCAATATCCGATTCCATACCCCTATCAGACAAGGATTTTTTACCGGCTAGGTTGTTGGTGTACTCCCTGAGGTTTACTACAAAATTGCTAAGCTGCCTACTCCCCTCACCGTACTTCTTCCTTATCGCGCTTTCTAAGCCTCTGAGACGCTGGATATCATCCGTTAGATAGATGACTTTGCTTATACCGTCAAGATACTTATCAATACCGGCCATGGCGTCCAGGGATGTTTCATTGCCGGTTCTGCGAAGAGCAGATGCAAAGAAGCTTTTACCCGGTGTGAAGTCGGCGGTGAGCCCGTTAATATCTGTTGGGAGCTTGTTATTTGGAATCCCAAACATATCAAGCTTATCGGATATCTCCTGGAAATGCATAAAGTAATCATCTCTTTTAGGAATCGGATCATAACCGTTCCTCTCTAAGACTTCATTCGCCATCTCAAGATACTTATTGTATTTTTCTCTAAGCACCGTATTTGCCTTGATGATATTCTCCCAATTAGCTGTTTGGTTTTTCAGCTCTTCCAGTGAAATTCGATTTTCCCCAAACTCCATGAGTAATTGGCTGTCCTTGCTCCTTGGTTTGATGTTAAGCTGTTTTAAATCGCTGCGCTCTGTGTTTAAGAACCGCGTCATGTCAGCCACACTCTTTTGTCGTGGTTCAACATAGGTTTTAATCAATTCCGGAGCATCGGCACCAGCGATATCCTCAAGGTTCCGCTCCAGGGTTTCCCGGTTGTAAGAAAGCATCGACTTATCTTTCCAGTTATCAGAATTCGCAAGTAGTCTTTCCTCAATCGGGGTTTCTTTCTGCGCGACGTCTGTAAGTTTTTTCAATTCTTCAGTCGGATCATTGTCAAAGACAAAAGCTCTATTCGTTTTTGAATAGAACCCGCCAAGTCTCTGCATCTCCGGTTTCAGAAGAGCCATATTCTTTTGTGTAAGCCGCCCTGTTGGCCGTGCTTCCCAAATTGGTATCTGAGTTGCCCGATTGAATTTACTGGTTATTTTTAACTCCGGCAATAAACTCGCTGCAGTCTGTTCCACGGCTTGAGGGGTTAGCGCAAATGGTATCTGTTTTGGAGCTACAGGAGTGATAGTCTTTATACTTGCTACCCCTGGGCCTACTTGCTGATATCCCTGCTGAGTCTCAAAAGGTTTCGGTGGCCGGAGTAGTTTCCCGGCTGCTTCACTCTTCCCCATCCAGGTATTAGGCTGAGCGTTTTGGAATACCGAATCTCTTAATGATCCTGATTCACCAGAGACAACAGCATCCAGCAAATCCCCGGATTTAACTAAATCACTAATTTGCTGTTTAACACTGCTATCGCCTATCAGAATAACGTTTCTTCCACCATGCTCAATAGCCTGGTTTCTTAGGAAGTTTCTGAAATTATTATCTGCAGTGTTTTTGATCATTCCATTGTTGATTTCCATTATGCCGCGAATATTGTTCTGGGAATCAACAAAAAAAGCAGTAGACATATTCTTGTCTAACTGCACCTGTTTTGCGACCTTTGCCAATGTATCCGAACTGTTAATCGCTGTCCCTAGGAGCGGATGCGGCACAGAAGGATTGTATAGGATATCTTTTCCCAGAGTTAACGGCACATCTTCGTTACCCGATAAAGCTATTTGTCCATTATTAACTACGGGGTACATCTCTGTATATTTATTTGAGTTAATTATGATGTGACCTTTAAAACCCGGTACAGTGTTTGCGTAATAGCTGGTCGCATTGATGTCTGCTTGGGAAGGTTTAACCGTTTTTCCGGGATGGTTATGCAACAGATAATAGCCATCTGCTTTAACTCGTCCCATTTTGTTTTTCAAATACTTAACAAAGCCTTCTTTGTCACCAACAAAAACAGCAGCACTGCCGGGCATTCTTGAAGATATCGCTTCAGTGCCTACAACAGTGCCATTATTCGTATATACTATTCTGAATGTCTCAAACCTCGGATCTCGGTAAACCTGGGATAACGTTGCCAAATCTTTTACATCATTAAACTTATTCCCGGCCAAGTTTACTTTTCCTGTGTTAATAAGATCATTGGAGAAAGCCTTACCTACTGTTTTGAAGGGTTTTTGACTTTGTATGGCTTCTGAATTCCCCCGCAGGTTGTTAAGGGTGTTTCCGGCTTGATTTCCTCCGGCGTGTAAATCTTCGGTTTTTTTGAGGTCTGTGATTGCTTGCGTGGCATTGTCAATCATCTCCCGATCGGCGTTAACGCCATCATAATATTTGGATATTTGACCTTTAATATCGTCAATATTATTGTATTGCGATTTATATACGCTGTCAACTTTTGGAACCTTGGGCTGATCAACCTTAGACACGATTGCATTCTTATAGGCGTTTTTAATATCATCCAATGCTATTTGAGAATTTGCGAAAGATTTTTCAGCTTTATTTGCGGCCATGTTGCCTAACTTTCCAAAGAGCAGCCCTCCAGCACCGCCAAGTAGCATTCCTGCCCCTGCCTGTTTTGCAACATCCTGCGCCGATTCCCCACTTAAAACACCCTGCGCCGTACCAAGTATACCACCGGTAATTCCTTGTGATATTCCCTCTCTTATAACAGGATTTAATACTGTCTTAGCTTTTAATAAATTGCTACCAATATTTAACCCCATTAATGGCACATCACCGGCAAAAGATCCTGCTATTCCGGCTATTTTCCCTGCGGTAGTTTGCGGTACATATGCTTCTGGTTCTTTTGGCCTGCCATAAGGCAACTGACCTTTTTCTTCTGCTTTTTTGTAAGAAACGTCTGCAATCTTATTGGCAAATGCATTTAACCCAAGTCCTATGATTGAGTTTGACTCAGATGATTGACCGGCGGCCGCACTTCCAAAAGACTGAATGACATCACTATTTCTGATTTCATCAATCACCGGTAAATATAAGGAGTCCGTGCCTATTCTTCTACGGGGAATAAAAAGGTTTCTTAACTTATCGCCGAAGGTTGGATTATACTGTGTCAGAGTTGTATTCGGGACAAAAGGCAGCGTGCTGGATTGGTCCTTTACCTCGGTCTGTTTTGTTTGGGTAGACGCTTTGACCGAAGTCACTTTTTTAGCAGGCTCAGCTACTTTCACTTTTTTCGGCTGCTCAAAATTAAAATACTTCCCGCTTGAGCTCGAAGATGATACGGTATCATTATTCTTTTCATTACCAAAATTGAAGTAACCCAAAATATCATCTCCTAATTTCCAAATAGTCCACCAAACATCGTTCCATGGGTTAATTTATACAAAGGTGAAGATTCATCCCATGCTTTTTGGTTCGTAGCTGTTGCCGCTGCCTGTTGCTCATCACTCGTTTGTATGCCTTCAAGCCAATTGTTAATGGTTGTCATATTCACGCCGCCAGCGACGAGGCTAGACATGTTCTGCTGGATCTGAGACTGGATTTGTGCTCTCGAATAACCGGCATCGACCGCAGCCTGAAGTTCTGAAAGTGCGCTTGCCGTAGCGTTATTTGATTTCTGTGTTTGGGTCAGGCTTGTTCCCGAACTCCCAGAGCTACTCTTTGCTGCTGCCAGCTGGGCATAATTCAAAGCCAGATTCTGCGACGCTTCTTTTGCCGCTTGTGTCGGCTGGCCATTATACATCCCAAGTAACTGCGCCAATTGCAAGCCATAATTTTTGCTGTCCTGGTCGGCTTGATAATTGAAGCTCTGCTGATACTGCGCATTGGAGATCGCATCTTTTAACCGTTGATAATTGGCCTCCTGAATACGATTTGATTCAGCCGTCAATGCCTGGAGCTTCTCCGCTGCATTCTGGGCAACGATCTGAGCTTCCTGGAGGCTTCCGCTGGCTTCCAGATCGGCTATAGCTTTATTTGCCTGATCAATTACCTGCTGCTGTTGAGCATTTAAAGTATTGATGTCGTTCTGCGTGGCCGTATTAACCTGCGTTTCCTCGGTACGGTTTACGCCTCCCTGCTGGCCGTTATTGGCGAGCATTTCTCGGAGCGTGCCAAGGTTTTTGTATCCGTTGTAACTGGCCTGATCTCTTAAAGGCTGGTACTGGGACGGTGCATTACTAATGATGTTTTGCTGACTGGCTTTATTCGTTGCAATTGCCTGTTTCAGCTGCGCCAATTCAGCCTGTTTCTGCTGTTCATACATCTGGGAAATCTGATCAGAGTTGTCTTTTTGGGATGAGTTGAGAAGAGCTCTGAGAGTATCATTATTAGATTGCTGGTTAAACAAAACGTTGGTTTCGTTCCTGTCTTTCCCGGTTAAGGCAGTTGCACCGTTTAGGTTTACGCCGGTTGCATTGCCTAAATAATAATCTCCGGCTTTCATTTGAGTGCCGGAGTTGTAAAGTTGTACGTCTGCATATGGATTAGACTGTATTGCTTTGTCATAGTCTATTTTTGTAGCGTAGTAGGTCAAATTTGATCACCCCTTTCGAAGTAATAAAAATACCCCTATTCGGGGTTGGCTATATCGTCTTGACTCCATTATGAGGTTAATTTTTTAAGCATATCGTAAATATCGCTTAATCTGTCATTCGTGTCATTCAAATATTCTATAACATCTTTCACGGTCAAGTTTGCTTTTACACTTTGCTTACGTTCATTTATGCGCTGTTCTCTCAATGTTTTTTCACTTTTTGGCACCATGATCTTTTTAGGCTGCAGCAACGACTATCACCTCGTTTTCCACACCTTGATTAACCGTTTTAACTTCGACGGACGGCTCTTCTGTTACCACCTCGATATGTGCAATCCCACCATCAGGAGTTAAGGTTTCCATTATACCCCCTACATCAACGCTAATTTGGTTATTATTCAACGAATCATCTTCATAAAGGCCTGCCTCTAAATTAAATTTTTGCCATTGAAAAGAGACGACTGCGCCATTAGCGGAAATGGAAATTTTTTTGCTGTAGCCAACATACTCTTCGATAATAGCCGTTTGCACCTGGGTGCTAATTTCCTTTTTTAAATAAATCGGCTCACCCTTCTGTATAAACAAAATACTCCCTCCTTTATTTCAATCCATAAGCTATTAAGCCATTGATAGTGTTTTGGGAAGATTGCTGGTAACTAAACAAAACCTGTAGCGATTTTTTAAAAGGCTTATTCATTTGAAGGTTAATACCCCCTGGACTGTTTGCCCAGTTCCCAGAACACCCATACAGAATTTGCGTTCCATCAATAAGAATTTGTATATAGGGGTTCGTGGAAGGGTTCACGATAATATTAGACAGAAAGCCTTCACCAGTTACCGACAAGAACTCAACCAAAGAGCCGGTCAAAGTTCCACTTAATATTGTCACTTGCGGGGATAATTTTTTAATATCCATTTTTCAAACCATCCTTCAGTCAAGTAATAAGGTCCAGCCTAAATCTAATGAATAGGTGCTTGTGGGGTTTTGGGCATAAACTTGAAATGATGAATTGAACCTTACTAAACCATTAAACAGAATCTTAGTGCTATCTAAGCTTTTATATTGAACCCCATCAATTACAAATCTCCATCTTGTGTCACTTCCTGCCCCAAAAGCACCGATACAATAAAGAATGCCTTTGCCTGTGACAGAATAAACTAGGGATTCAGAACCTACAGCCGGTGCATATCCTTGGTAATTAACAACATAGGTACCCTTCTCAAAATCAAATAAATTACCGCCTTTTTTATCCGATAAAGGTCTTACAAAGCCTACGTCAAAATTTCTTCCCATTTTAATAATCCCCACCCATGCCTGTTATTGCATATCCGGCAGCGACAGTAGTACCAAGGCTAACATATATTTTTTGCCCGGCTTTAAGTACTGGCGGCAGAACCCCACTTCCAGCACCATCGTAATTTATCGGTAATAAAATTACATCGGATGCCTGGGAAACATCTGTAGCCGAAGCCGTCGAAGCAGAAAGTTTTACTTCATAAACTAAAGAAAAATTGGCGGCGGCAGTTCCAAGGCCGTCATTGAAAAATACTCTTAAAACAGTTTGAACGTTTGTCCCTAAAGCCCTAACCTTAATTCCATCCATTCTTGTTCCCTCGGCGCCTCCGGTCATAAGTACCTGTCCTGCTGTGGTAGGAGCCGTTAGGCTTGCGTCCGCTGTTGTTAATGTTACTTTCCCGATTTGCGGGACTTGAGGATAAGGAATATCAAATGTTTTTGCCATTATAAAGCACCCCCTATATTTCTATAAGCATATAATTTGGCTGCCACTGGTTTTTTTGAAGTTATTACACCATTTGCATCAGCAGTGATAGTAGTTCCATCGGGCTGAACGTGTGCCAAATGACTTGATGTTGCCTTATCCGCTAAATGCAATATTAAGGTATCTTTTATTTGCCCAGCTATATTACTGAGCATTGTATCTGTAACTGTTCCCGGCAAAATTGTCCCTGCCTGTGCAGCCTGTGCAATAGACAATAAATTTGCGATTTGAGTATAGACTGTATTTCCTGCAATTCCTGGTATTGTAGGGCTCGCAATTTCCTCTGAACCACTTGAGCCTAAAACTGTGGAATGTAACGTTAAAAGCAAAACATCATTTATAAAATCCCTTATTTGATCTGGTATTCCTTGAATTACACCCCGGAGCACCGCTTCATTGGCCGGATCTGTAGGAGCATAGGCCGGATCTCTTAGCCCATTTGTTGGTGAAAAATTCATATTAGATATAGTCAAGGTAACACCCCCTATTTCACTTTTCTGTAAAGCATCCAGATTATAGCCAGGTCTAAGATAGAAAGGTTGTGACCGGCTATATCATTGGAGAATTCTACAGCAAAATAAACCGTATTCTTAATCTTTGGCCTCTTGGTTATGGTCCGGGCAAACCGGATAACACGCCAGGTAAACAAATTCCAATGGAAATTATCCCACCGGAAGCTTGCGATGGTATCTTTGGTTGAGTCTTCACGGTCATCTTCATCATAGAAGTATTTCGTCGTGATCGTGGTATAAGTATCGCTCTTTGTTCCGAACCGAAGTTCTAGGATTACCTTCGTCCAATCGAAGTAACTGAAATCAAGCAGCTTGCTTCTCCAGTAGGCTGTGATTGATAATCCGAAATCCTTGTAATTGTTTATGAAATGAACGATCTGGCCTGTGGTTCTGTCACCATAATAGAGATCGTCATTCATCCCGAAGAAGCAGTTGGCGTTGATGTTATCGAACGGGAACCAGGACAGCCGTATTTGGTCGTCATACTGGTTTCCTGTATTGGTATAAGGTGTAATGCTGTAATCCCAAGCCCAGACCTTGGAGCCCACACAAAGCCAGTACATACCGAAGAAATCAATGGACGAGGCGTTTTGCAAGTCCGAAAGAGACTCATTCAAGAGTCCGGGGTTCTGCAGGGTGCCGTTTATGTTTTCACTCAAAGGATTGATGTCCTTTTCAGTTTTCAATGTAGTTGAGGTCAGAATCTGGGCTCCGGAATAGGTATTACACCAGACAAGATGATCATTTATTAGCTGGATGGTATTAGGCATGTCGCAACCCACGGAATCGCTAAGCTGGACCATCGGGAAACTTACATCTGTACCATCAAAAGAATAGGTGACGGAATAAAGGGACTGCTCTTTAAATACGGCCAGGATATCATATTGTTTGCCAAAGCCGGTGATTTTGGTATCATCTACTCCGGCATTGTTGTACTGGTCTTCCGGGAAGTAGGTCGGATCAAGAAGTCCGGAATAGTAATACGTTGTGGTGTCTCCGGCAACAAATACCCTAGAATCGTTATTACCGCCAAAAGTCTCCGTATATTTGCAAGCCATTATTACGGCTTTACCTGCGCTGTCTGTTTTATAAGCCGTGATAACCACATTATCCGTTCCGGTCGCCGGTGCGGTGGTGAACGTAACGACTCCAGTCGTGCGGTTGACCGTGAAGTCTGTTCCTTCGGTTTTCGCGACTCCCCCGATCGTACAGGTTACGGTAGTTGCATCTAGATTGGCTAAGGTTAATGTATAGGCCGTTGCCGATCCGTTTCCGCTAAAGCTGTTTTTGAATCCTGGCTGCAGGCGGTTGTACTGTTCGAGGATGTTCCCACCGCCGGTCGGTGCCCTGCCGGTTACGACTAAGGGAATGTATCCGGTCGGTACTGTAACGGTCGTTCCGTCGTATTGGACATATTCATGGCCGTTAAGGTAGTAAAGAATGCTGGCTCCGGTGTCTTTGTTCTTAAACACAAAAAAACTACCTTTTGAGGCAGTCAGTGAGTTATAGAGCAGCGTTGTTGTTTTAGTGGAATAATCACCTTTATAAAGTCCGGTTCCGCTGTGAATTATTGCATATCCACTGAATTTCTTATAAACCTGCAATATCGGTCCCGGCAGTCCAGACCAGAAGATTTCCTGACCATACCTTTTGGTCAAGGCTCTTTCCTTGAACCACATATTGAGCATATCCGGGCTTTGATTATCTCTAATCCTTTGGGGCAGATCCGTGTAAACTGCGCCGCCATTGAGTTGATTTAGCCGCCATTCGTTGGGGTCCGGGTCTTTTGTAACCGGCATAGCGATTTGTTTAAATGCCATTCCCTTACCCCCTATACATCGTATTCTTTACGGCTTTTGCGCCTTGAGTTTTTGGACTTGTCAGGTTCATGAGCTTGCCCTGGTACATTGAGTAAAGCTTACTCGAAACGGTTTTATTGATTGGGTCATCTATTAAAAGCTGGGAAGCAACATAATAAGGCATGGCCTGCGCTGCCTCTTCATCAATTTCAAAGTTATAGTTATCCGCGACGGAATCCGGGATTGTTGCGGGGTAGGCATAGTAAAAGAAATCTATGTCCCCATCCAGATCGCTTTTGACGGCGTATTTGTTTTTCCCTCTCCAGAGGAAGGGGATCTTTTCAAAGTCTTTTTCTACCTTTACCAGCCTGAAAAAATTAGCTGGCATGGTGTATTCAGTGTAGCTAGTATCGTCCGAAGCTATTTGACTGACCGTATGAATCGCGTCAATGTATTTTGCCGTTGTTGCTATTTCAATCTGTGAGGCATCGAATAGAGCTGGCATCCGAAGGGTGTAATCTAAGACGTTACCTTCGGTCAACGGAGTGATGTTACCGGCGTTTGAATAGCTATTGAGCAGTTTTATTGTCTTATCTCTGGCTTGACCGTAGTTCATTTAGAAACACCCCTTCCCGGATTACATATCAAGGACCATGATTGCGTATGAAGTCCCTGTTGCGTTGGAAATTAAAGATAAAGTCTGTGCTGTGAGGATCTGAGGAAATACCGTATTGGCAGGAACCAGCATGGAATTCGCTGCTGTTGCAGCAACACTGTCGATCGCTTTCTCCTTGAAATAGAGCGGCTGCGCCCCTGTGTTGGCAATCATAAACTTACGGCAGTTAATAGCAACTGTCGCTTCGCTGTTGGTTATGGCAGCGTTGTTGATTATCTCCTTAATCGCGTAGGGTTCAATGTATTTGTACATTATCCAAACCTCCAAATACTTTATTAAAAGTGGAAATGAGGGAGAAAATCTCCCTCTTACGTCCACTCAAGCACGACGGATAAGCACCCACCGGCATAAGATGTTGCAGCACCGGAAGCGAGCTTGGTTGATAAGGAATCACCGGCTGCCAACTGAGCGGCGGCAGTGGTTAAGGCACTGACACTTACATTCGTGTTAGCCGTACTGGTTAAATCAAAGGCAGTTGCAAGCGTAGCAGTTCCTGATCCCGGTGCTGTCCCGGATGGTGTCTTTTCGACTTGCATCGTCCCTGCCTGGCCTGCAACAGTGACATGCCGTTCATAAGCACGAATTACCTTGCAAGGGTATGGGGCTGTCCAAAATAGTCCAGGAATTTGCGCTGCTGCCAAGTTCGGGAACTGTACTTCGAAGCGGCTGCCGGGGATGAATTTTTCATCCGTCAAACCACCGTCTCCGTTCATATCCAGACAAATTCCGTACTTGGAATTGGTCATTTTCTGAGAACTTCTAGGCATGGATTCACATCCTTTCTATGGAAGGGGCTTAAAGCCCCTATTATCACGGATTAGAGAAGATAATTGGACGGGCATCCCCGAAGCCCACGCCGAAGTCAGCATAAGGAACGATTCTGGCAATCAGGGGATTGTCCAGATTGGCTCTTAATACTGTTGGCCGTTCAACGTAGACGATCTTTGCGACCTGCGGAAGTAGGGTTTTGTCGCAGATTGCCCACTGTTTAGCTGTGAATCCGTCAGCACCACCGCCGATGACGATGTATTGCAGACCATAGATAGGGTTTGCACCGTTTTCAGCAGATTCAGGCAATTTTTCCGGAATCAGCTTGCTGTTAGGACCGCAGATTTCTTTGGCCTTCGGTTCGAGTTCAGGAGAAACAAGGAGCAATCCGTTACCGGACATGTCGCACTTGAACGGAAGTCCGTCCGGAGTGACAAAGCGATTCGCCATTGTTTGGGCTGCAGTGATTGCCGATACACTCAAGGTCTGAGTGATCAGGTTGGAGAAGGTACCAGCATCAGGATCAGCGATGCTGTTTCCATTGGCATCTCCCTTAGACGCTACCGGATGATCCGTGGCCGCCCATGTTTTCCCGTCGCCTCCCAGATAACTACCATTTAACGCACGGCCAAACATTCTGAGCGCTGCCAAATATACCGTCATCGCAACAGAATAGGCTGCTCTGGTTCCCGCCTTTTTGGCTTCTCCGGATTTATCGACGTTGGCATAGCGTCTCTGAATGTCGATCGCTCCGGCTTTTTCTTTTGGGTTGATGATAGTCACGAATCCGCGTTTCTGGTTCATGCCTATCAGTTGAGAGCCGTCATAGTCCGGTAACTCGCCATAACCACCAAGACCTTCCAGACGGTAGTCGATTGCTTTGTTGTCATCTTCTTCAACAACCTGCTTGATGATGTTCATGAAGTTCTCGTACTGATAATCGAAGGTCTGCTCGATGAGCGGATACAGGTCATTTTTCCAGGCAGTATTTACGTTTGAAATACCCATCTATTTCACCCTTTCGTATGTTAATCAGTTAATTAGGAGTTCTTATTGCCATGCTGGTGTAGAGCAGGCTCGAACTGGATTGTGTTGCGGTCGGTATCAGAGTTGGCGACACGAACCGGTATGGCTGCGGATGCAGTCAAAACAAGCTTGCTGATACCAGAATCAAAGTTGCCTTTCTGGAATCCAACCGGTGGGAAGATTGCGAAAATGTCCCCTGCCGAGCATCCACCAGTGATGGTTGTCGTGGTGGTCATGGTTCCAGATGCAGCCGTTGAGCCGGTAATCGGGTAAACTGTGCCGACCGGATCCGTGATGGTGCTGCTTGCACCTTTTTGGATGAGCTTCATCTTGCTGCCAACAAAGTCATTATCCGCGAAACCGGCAATGGTTGAGGCAACAAAGGTTGTGGTGGAGCCGCCGGTTGCCGTGACCTGCGGAGCCGGGCATTCATAAATCTGGGTAGGAGCGTCAAACACTTTAATTCTGAGCCCGTTGGCGCGGGGATTCAGCGTGTCTGCGCTGCCGGAATGTGCCTCAGCGGCAATTCCCAAGATAGGGGATGTTTCACCGGCTACGGCCAGAACAACCTTTCCGCTGGAGAGTTTGACAACCTGGTCTAAGGCTACAGCGGTATTGGTTGCAATGTCATATTCTCTCATGGCCGTGACTTGACTGCCGGACTGATCGTATACAACTTTCATGGTTATACCTCCATTATCTGTTCAGCTTATCAGCGAACTGTTGATAAGACATTTTCATTCTGGGATTCTTTCTGTTCCATTCGTCAACGAGATCCATTTGCTCTTTGTTAAGTCCGTGGTTCTTTCCGGGCGGGACTGCTCCCTTGCCGCTTCCCGTGGAGCGTTCCTGTTTGGACTTAACTTTGGCGATGGTATCCGCTTCCGCTTCACCGATGAATTCAACAAAGTCCTCATAGACTTCTTTAAGGGGAATCCCTTTGCCTTTGGCAAAGCGTTTGAACTTTGGATCTTCGGCTAATTCGTCCAGGTCAATATCCGGATAAGCCTCCGTCATTTCTTTGACCTGTTTATTCCAGGCTTCGTCTGCCTGTCTGCGTTGGTCATCCGCCTGTTTTTGGGCTTGGCGTTCACCCTTTAATTGACTGAGTTCATTCTCCAGCTTCTCAATTTTTTGAAGAAGTTGTGGAGAAGTATTGTCTCCCATGGCCTTGGCCTTTTGTTCAAGCTCTTCAAGTTCCTGCTGTCTGGCAATCTCTTCGCGCTGTGTTTTGATGGCCTCACGGATTTCCTTTGCAGTACCTTGATATCCAAAAGCCTGCAGCTCTTCCACAACACCCTTAATTTCATCATGGTCAGTATACTTGCTTCTCTCGCGGCCAAGTCTATCCTCGATTATGCGGTCGAGTTCCGCTTGTTCTTGCTCGTTAAATGTTACTTTGCCGGTTTCGTCAATCATTGATATTTCCTCCCGTTTTTAGCCCGTCGGCTTTTACTTCCAGCCTTCGGCTGTCGTCAATGCCCTCAAACGGAGCATACATAACTTCATGCACATAAACGTCTTTGGAAAGAATTTCTCCTTCTGTTTCTGTGCTTTTGTAGTACTGGCGAATGACTTCAAGGACAACGAAAATTCTTATTCCGTTGTCATCTTCAATGAAGATTGTTTCGCCTGGTTTTGGCTTTTCAGGTAATTGAATTTTCCCAATCTCGATTACCTGATTTTCCACGGAATAATACTTGCAGATTATCCGGTATTCCATTTGGCCCCCTGTTTAAAGTCCTGTCGGACTATGCTTCCCTGTCTTTGCAGGTCGTCAGCCCAATTTTGGCAATAAAAATAAGCCTCTCGGCTTCAAGTATTTTTAGGTTGTTGGGGGATCTTGACTTACTTCAGCAGTTTCTTCCTGCTCAATCCAGTGCCATGTTTCTTCTGTTGGTTCTTCGGAATAACCAGCACTGAGCACATATGATATTCCGTTGTAGTCTTCAAAGAGTTGGAGGTTTACGACTCCTTCTTCTTTGTTTTCCACTTTAACGACAATCGCCGGAACGTGGTCATTGTTCCTAACATAATGAACTATTCTACCTTCGATTAAACCTGTCATTTCACTATCTCCTTTTTATTTATTTGCTTTTTTTTTTTTGGCTTTTTGAGGACCTATGATTTCCTGAAGCTTTGCGAGGTTTCCGTTTGGTGTTTTGCTTTTACCAGGGAGGGCTTTTGTTTTGCTCATCTTCTCACCTCAATTCATTCTTTGTTTAAGGACCTGAACCACCTGATCCGGCTTGGTTAAGTCCTTCCCTCCGTAAAGGTCACAGGCTTTATTCGTGCAGATCATCGGCAGATTATTATAGGCGATTGTTTCTTTGTCCGGAGTATCGTCATTCTCGAAAGTCATTTCCGTGACACCAATTGATAGTGTGCATCCGCATTTAGGACACTGCATGGTAAACTCCACTCCTTAAAGTATTTACTGAGCTCTCACCAGGCTCCCGGTATTGCATGTTTCTGATATGGTAAAAGCCTTGATCTTCGTCTACTAAAAAACCCCTTTTCAGCAAATACCTGTAGGCATATTTCCTTCTGTCGTCTTCCCAGCCGACATGGAGTTCATCCTTTATCCCAAGGCTCTGCGCAAATTCCATGATGAAGTCAAACGCTTTCTTTAGTCCTTCGATTCCGCATCTGCCGGTTATCTTAGCTGGTACTTTTTTACCAAGCCAGAAGTTATTTGCTTCTCTGGTGTTTGAAGAGATATAAAGCCCGACATTCCAAATATGAATC
This sequence comes from Dehalobacter sp. TeCB1, assembly GCF_001707455.1. Taxonomy (NCBI): domain Bacteria; kingdom Bacillati; phylum Bacillota; class Clostridia; order Eubacteriales; family Desulfitobacteriaceae; genus Dehalobacter; species Dehalobacter sp. TeCB1. The sequence goes on from NZ_MCHF01000008.1 coordinate 122,460, forward strand.
CCGGAGCTATGGCAATGCTTTGAGAAGTACAAATTCATGAATTGCCCATTGCTTAATCTTTCGTGGATTCGATACTCTTTTTTCTTCTTGACGCTGTTCCTAGGAAGCATTCAAATTACCTCCCTGCACCATTTGAGTGAGTATTTCAGGGTTTTCCTGCAAATGGGCCAATTCCTCAGCATCCAGGCCTTGGAGGATTTCAACATATTTTGGGTAGTCTTGCGGATTGATTCCAGCTTTTTGTAATAACTGCTGTATGGCCGGGTTTATTGCTGTTGTCTGCTGAGCGTTTCCAGAAGATTGGGCAGCTTGGTTTGCAAAGTATTCTTCGAGATATTGCTTGATTTCTTTACGGTTTGGCAGCTGCATGATGTCGATCATTTCTTCGACGATTTTGTAATTCTCCTGGGTTATTTTCATATTTGCTATCGTTTCAGTAGCACTCAGGGTAAAGGCTTTGCTGTTTATGACTCCGTCACCGGCCTGAACGACTGCATCAACTTTGGGAAAATAACCGTCTCTTGCATACCTCCCTGAGTTGAATCTAAAGATGACAGGACCTTTGGATCTGTCCATATTCGCCTGGGGAGTCATTTGGTTTGGATCCTGTTGCATGAGCTGACTTGGATCAGGCTCTTTTTCTTCTCCTGTTGCCCCCAGGAAGATGATCCTGTCATCGTCATAAAATTCTAAGGTCGTCCAGTCAATGAGTTCATAGAGCAGTTCAAAGCCAGCTGTCCGGTCGGCTTTCTTAAGGGATTGCCGTCTCTCCCCTTGCTGTCTGAGTTCGACCAAGCCGCCAAGAGTTTTGACGTTTGATGGAGGACTGCCGCCTTGGTTGACATCGTAATTGCCGACGGTTTCTTTGATATGGTCCCGAATGAAGGTGATTGTATCTTTTAAGCCGCCGTTTAGATTTCCAAGCCCTCCAAGCCTGCGGACGTTGTTTATCTGATTGGGCTTGGTTTTCCAAATCGCTCCCGGGACGTTCTCTGCTTCGCTTTCATCAGATAAGGCGTTTTCATCCATGAGGATAATGTCGTTACCCATGAAATTATCATTGAGTATCGTCGTGGCAAGAACTCTATCCGCAGAATCTACAAGCTCAAGAATTGGGTCAAGCTCAGAGCGGTCCCAGAACGACTTATTGATTGGGATTTTGCAGTATTTTACAAAGGGATAAAGCTTGTTTTGCCTGCCGGTGTTGCGCCAGTATTTGGGGATATACCGGATTTCCTTGTTGTCGATGATGATTGAGCAGGCAATGTCGCCGCTTTCCCAGGTTACTGTTTCGGTGATCGTCTTACCATCTACGACATACTCATAGGTGTCTGAGCCGTCAAACGGCTGCCTGAACCAGTGCTCTATAACTTGAAGAGTGTCAGTCATGACATCGTGAGTGGTGGTGTCATAGATTTCGGTTTGACTGTGGAATCCGTCAGCCGCCAAGTCAAAGACGGTTATTCCTAAGCGTTTCAGATCTTCGACAAAGATTCTTCCGGCTTTGATTTTGTGCAGACGATAAACATAATCGATGTATTCGCAGTCATCCAGCTCGGCTGCGGAAGGGTCAGGGAAGATATTTGCCGGGTCAGGATTGCCGATGACGATTTTACCTTGAGCCTGACCGTCCATGAGGGAATAATCAAAGGCGACTTTCCAAAAGGCATTGCCAAGCTTATTCAGTTGTCGTTCGTTTTGGGTGTTCATGCTTGCCAGTTTGTTATCTTCTACGACATACTGAACAACATATTGCCGCTGCTTTGCTTTCATGCTGTCCAAGTCATCATCACGGCCACGGAATTCAAAGTCCGGAACATCGGGAATGATCTGAGATTCCACATGAATGAAAGGGTCCATGATTATAGCCGGGACAAAGGGTAATCCTCTTTCTTCGCAGCTGTCTTTTATTTCTTGCTGCGTTTTGTGTCGGCCCTCATAATAATCGTTAAATTTAAGCCATTTATCTACCTGTTCCTGGCGTTGGTTCATTGCGTAGGCGTACAAATAGCGAATAGTGTTCACCCTAGAATCAGGTGTGGAATAGTCATAAATTCTGCCAGATTCCAACTTGACGGACTGGAGCTTCTCCTTTTTGGGTTGTTTTTTACCCCTGCTGAATAATGCCAATGGGTTCACCTCACAATAAAAGCACCTTTTAGGGTGCTACATTATTACCTTGGATTTCTTTTTGAGCTGATCAATAAGTCTCTTCGGCTGTCCATTCTTTTGCGGTATCTTCGGGCAAGGTCTACCGGCAATAAAATAGCGTATTGCGTCTGGACCGTGAGTAAGTTCGTGCGGTTCGGTCGCTACATCATTCGGGTTCTTCTCGTCATATTGGAGCTGAGGAAGAGTCCGAATAAGATTGGCACAATTATTGGTAACGACGAGCGATGCTGTTTTGCTTTCCTGTTCATCTTCATAGGGCTTCAGCCATTCTTTCAGGTTGTACCAGCCCTGTACCCGGTTGTTATCTGCTTGAGCCAGCCATATACCATTATCTCCGAAGATCTCAGCCGTGCTTTTTCCTGTATCCCTGTTTTTATTCCAAAGGTCAGGCGGGGCAATATACTGATATATTGTTTCATTGGTCATGCCTATAATTGCTTCGGCAGCCTGAGAAACAATTAAACCACTTTGATACAGTTCTTTGTAAACGTAGGCTTTTTGGTGATCATCTACTGCAATCCAGTAAGCTGCCAGCATATCCAATCCATAATCAAGGGCAAGATACCTACGCCAACTATCCGGGATAACAAAAGGATCTATAACATGAATATCCCGTCTGAATTCGCCAAAATATTGGCCTGTGAAGATATCCCAATCTCCATAAAGAAAGGCTTTCTTTTGATCTTCCGGTAAGTTCTCAAGCCTTCTGACGTATGCCGGGTCATTTTTCATTAACACGTCATTGTCATAGACTTTAGCCGGGATGAAAGCACGCTTATTCCCAGTAACCGGATCAATCATTTCTTTTACCCCGTACCCTGTTGCTTCGATATAATCTTCTTTCACCCAGGAATGGCCAATGCCGCCAGGATTACATGTTCCCCTGAACCTTGGCTTGAACCCTTTTGGTGAACGCAAACAAGAAAGAAGCACCTGAATGCTTCTCTTTTCGTGTTTAGTTAGTTCATCTACGCCGATCCAATCCATTGACCGGCCTTGATAGCCTTCTGCGTCTGCATAGTTGCGGATGTATCTGAATTTGACTACTGTCCCATTTATCAGGGCGGCAAAGTGCTTACTTTCGTTATAGGAATAAAGCTCTCTTGGGACTTTCTCTTTCCATTCTCGGATGATATTAGCCTCTAAATCATCATAGGTTTCACGGAAGATGTACATTTCTGCACCGGCATTCTCTAACCCGTAAGCTAGAGCTTCCATTACCAGGGCGCAGCTTTTTCCTCCCCCTTTTGCCCCACCGTATACGGCTTCATCCGCTGAGCAGGCATGAAAAGTAGCTTGTTTTGCATTTGGCTCATATTGAACAGTGATATCCATGTGCTATTCCCTAGCCGGACGCGGGATGCCAAATATCACGTTGATATTCTGATCCGTTTTTATTTCAGATTTATCAACGAACATACCAAGATGACGGGCAACATTCTCCAAAGCCTTCTCCTGGTCCTGCATCTTAATCTCTATTCCGGCGTTTGTTTGTTTCACCCCAGTATAAAGCAGTTTTGCTTTTGAGCTTAAATCCCGAGTATCCTCAACGTGGAATTCCGCTATTCCCTCACCTTGGCAATATGGGCATTTTGGATGAGGCCTGAGCAGCCGATCATATCCGTACCCGCCAGCATTTGAAGGAATAACAGGTTCCTTTTCTGATTCTCTTGCAAAGTTAATCGCTGATTGTACCGCCTGCTGGTATTCTTCTTCATCACGCCATTGGTACTGATGACCTATCCCGAAACAATGCCGACAGCAGACTCGGCGAATGTGTACAATCTCGTTTGGGTCAGCTGTGGCGATATCCCACCAACGCTGCAGGACCATATCAGCTGTGATATCTGTTCTCTCAGCTCGTTTATTTTTTGCTTCCTGAATTGCTGTTTGAATGACAGGTTTTGACAAGTTTTCTGCCGCTATTCTGTTTGCGGTTCTTGGAGAATACCCAGCACGGATAGCCGCTTGAGTTGCATTTAAGTCTAAAAGATATTCTTGGACGAATCTTTCTTGTTTTGCTGTTAAGGCCACCGTGATCACCTCTGATTATTCAATGGTTACGCCTTTATTGCTGCGCATCATGTGATCATAAGCTTTAAAGGCTTCACTTTCCTGATATTTATCGATCAATAACTGCTGATCTTTACACCCTTTGCCGGTCCAATGATTACAGTTAATGCAATTAGCTTTCTGGGTTTTATCTTTTGGCTTATAGTGCCAACATTTTGCAATAGTTTCCATGTATCCCCCTCGCAGAAAAGAGAGTATGAAAAAAGACGCCCCTTCGGACGCCTTTACTCGTTACCATAATATCACATATTGATGTGTCTTTTACTGGCTTCTTTTAGGCTAACATTTTTAAAGCTTTTGCATGAAGCCTATGAATCCATCTCCAATTATAATTCATATCAACCGCAATTTCTTCCCAACTCTTTCGCTCGATATACCTTGCCCGAATAAGATATTTCTCGCGTTCAGGTAAATCCATGATGGACTGTTCAATAGCTAACTGCTTATTCAAAGCTTCCTGCAACTGCTGTTGCAGCTCCGTTTTCAGATCTGTTAATTCTGCCATAATATCACCCAGACGATCATTAAATCCAGTACCATGTATAGAATCCGCGTCATTTTTTATTCTGGTAGTTTGTTTTGTTGCAAACGCGACAAGCTCCTCTATCCTGCTTTCCAACTTTTCGATATTCCTCTGGGTCCAGTAAAATTCCTGGAGTTCTTTCTTCGTCATAACTTATACCCATCCTTCCATCGATAAAATGAATTTCATACACATAGCGCCCAATTGTATCGCCTCGTCATGCATTGCTTTATAATCAGGCTTCTTTTTCCGGATCTCATCAAATAGCTCTTGGAACTCTTCAGCCATAACCCCGTAGCCTTCATGTGCTGAAGCAAACAAAGGATATTTTTCATTCGCGTCAATCAGTTCTCCGGCCATTAAACTCATTACCCCTGTGATTTCTTCTAAGTTGTCCATTATCCATTCACCGCTTTCTCAAACATATTGACTACTGGAATATCAAGCTTTTCAGCCAGTTCGACTTCAATTCTTGCACCTCTGGATTTCTCCCAACCTTCCAAAACAACTACTCTGTCTGCTTTCATCATCCCTCTGATTGCCCGGCGCATATTGGCTTCCCAGCTTAACAAGGGATCTCCGAATTCTGCCGGGTTAATTACCTCATAACCCGATCTTCTGAGATAGTCTGCTGCTTGATTAAATGCCGGGAAGTTGTATTCCGGTATTCCTGTCATTGGTCCCGAAATGTATATTTTCACTTGATTACCCTCTCTTTCTTCTTGCCCTGTCAGCAACTGCGGCAAGGATCTTCTTGTCAGTAACCGAATTCCCCGTACGCTCCCTGATGATTTGATATGAAAAATACTTCCCTCGTGGGATTAGCGTTACGATGTAATATTCTCCTTGATATTTAACCTTCATGACTGGACCCTCTCTATTCTCGCTTTAACGGCATCCATCAAAGCATCTTGTCCTGCAGCCTTTCGGGCTAATGCGTCCACGGCATCTTCATCAATCGTACCTTCAGCCACCAAACGCAAGACTACGATTCGTCTTGTCTGCCCCTGCCGGTGTACCCTGGCATTCGCCTGCTGATCTTCTTCCAGGCTCCATATCTGGTCAAACCATACAACAGTTTGACAGCTTGACTCCTGGAGATTCAACCCGTGACCGGCTGACTTTGGATGAAGCAGCAGCAAAGGAATTTTGTCACTATTCCAATCAGCAATATCCTGGACCCCTTCTTTGCCTTTTCTTAAGATCTGTGCTTGTGGGAATCGCTGCTGAATCCGGGATAGGCTATGCTTAAAGTTGTAAAAAATCATCACCGGTTTACCGTTTGCCGCCTCAATGATGTCTTCCAAGGCATCCAGCTTGGCATCGTGGATATACTTGACGCCTTTTTCCTCGTCATAGACTGCACCGGAAGCCATCTGAAGCAGTTTATTTGACAGCACTGCTGCAGTCTGCGCCACTACATCTGCATCCTTGTATGGAAGCAGTAAATCCCTTTCAAGTTTCCTGTATAGCTCTCTGGACTCCTCATCAAGCTTGATTGGCACTTCTCTGTCAATCCGTTCAGGCAGTTGCAGCCAATCTTCAGCTTTCATACTCACAGCTATGTCTGATATGGCTTCATATATTCGCTGTTCAGCTTCCTTCTTCTCTTTCCACTCATAAACCACATAACCGCTACGGGCTCCCGGGTTAAAATACTGCTCCCTGTATCCGGTTATCGTTTTCCCCAGGCGCTGCCCCTGATCCAGCAGATAGATCTCCGGCCATAAGTCCATCAGGCTATTTGGTGCTGGTGTTCCGGTTAGCCCGACAACTCTTTTCATCATTGGCCGGACCCGGCGAAGTGCTCTAAAGCGTTTTGACTGGGGATTCTTAAAGCTTGAAAGCTCGTCGATTATGACGGTATCAAAATCCCACCTTGTTCCTAACTCGCTAACCAGCCATTCGACGTTCTCCTGGTTTATCACGAAAATATCTGCATTGGCTTTCAGCGCTCTGCGCCTCTGTTCTGCACTCCCCAGGACTTTGCTGATCCGAAGGTGCCGGAGATGATCCCACTTTTCAACCTCACGCGCCCAGGTGTCATCCGCTACACGTAAAGGGGCTATAACCAATACCCGGCAGGCATCATAATAATCATTCAGCAATAGATCTACTGCTGTCAGGGTTGATACTGTCTTACCCAAACCCATCTCAAGCAGTAAGGCTATAAAGTTCGTTTCGATAATTCTTTTTGTCGCATAGTCTTGGTATTGGTGCGGGGTATACCTCATTCTTGTATCACCTCTTGGATAAATTCTTCAATGTCCTGAACCGAATCGATTTTATAAACCCTATGCCCCATCTTCCGAAGAGTCTTTGCCCATTTTTCCTGAAGGGGTTCCAGAGGTTTCCCTGGCGCTTTCGTCTCAACATATATCGTTCTCCCGCCTGGAAGTATCACTAATCTGTCAGGCACTCCACGATTACCGGGGCTCACCCATTTAGGTACTTTGCCCCCTAACCGTTCGATTTCAATTCGGAGCTTTTTCTCGATGTAAGATTCACGCATTTTATAAACTCCTTTGATGCTGTAATCCCTCACACGCGCGTATATGAGTAATATCACGATTAGCATACGGATTATATATAGCCCTGTATTTACGTTTCATATGCTATTTTAATTATTGCTTTAATAGTAGAATTTACTGCTTCAACTGTATCAATGAAGCTATAGCCATTATCATTCAAGGCTTTTGGGTGATGCAGCAAACAGTTTTTTACTGTTTCAGCAATGTATCAATAGATTCAGGCAGGTGAAGCAGTTGATTCAGTGGCGAATCAGTAAATTTTTCACTTACTGATTCGCTCAAAAGCAGTTTGTTGTCCATAACCAGAAACGCGAACACGGCTTTTTGTTTCTCTCCATCCTGGCATACGACGCATAATGTCACAGATTTCTTTTGCTTCCCATGGCCGCATAGATCCTTTTTTGTTAAAAAGGCACTCGGCCCATATCTGTGCTGCGCATACCCTGTTCCGTAAAACCCCATTGGATTCTTCTCCCCATTCATCGACAATAGGAGTCTCAAGCCATTCCTGAATCATGCCTTCTCGGGGATCTGTTTCCATGTGTTGTGCTTGCAGCCGTGTCGCTTCTTCCCTTGCCTCGTCATCAAGCTCCAAGGTTTCGCCTACCTTAAACCAGCACAATACCTCAGCCCATATTTGCCCAACCAGCTCATCATTAAGATGCTTCCAGTGGTTAAACTTTGCTGACTCAGGGTGAATTTCTACCGGCCAAAAACGGCGGTTCCCTGTCGTATCCCTTAAAAAGTCCCTGGTATTAGTTGTCCCGAAGAACACGCATTTTCTCGGGAACTCCGACACCTGCCGGTCATAGGCTACCCGGTAACGGTCCTCTGTTTTTGAGAGAAACGCCTTAACCTCTTCAACCTCAGTCCGCTTCATTGCCGACAATTCGCCAATCTCAAAGATCCAACCAGACTGCAAATGTTCTCCGGCTTCCTTATTCTCAAACGTTCTGAGCGAATCGCTGAACCATTCCCGGCCAAGCTTTGACAGCAGGCTACTTTTACCTGCTCCCTGCGGGCCAATAAGAACGAGCATTTCATCAAACTTACATCCGGGGATATAGAGTCGCTTCACCGCTGCGAGCAGCATTTTCCGGGTAACCTGTCGTGAATAGTGCGTATCTGCGGCACCTAAATAGTCGATGAATACCAGCTCAGCTCGTTCGGTGCCGTCCCAGGTGTTACTCTCCAGATAAGCCTTGATTGGATGAAATGTATTTATATGGACCACTTCCGTAAAAGCGTTCTGGATTGCCTTGCCGGTATTGATTTCATAGACTTTGGCGAACCAATGCTGTAGTCGTTTATCATCCGCGCCCAGCCAGGGCTCGTAATCCCGACCAGACCTTTCCTTCTCTCTCCAGGGAAGGGGCTTGCGTATGACCTCGGTATTCCCGAAAGCATCATACGCAAGGACTCCAAACCATTCCCCATGGGATAATATCAGTTCTATGTTTTTGGCTGTTGGCAGCAGGTCCTTTGTTTTAGGGTGGAAGGATAATTTATCATTCCATGACTCCCCCTCAGGGTCATCGTCGAGATCACCTTCACTGCTAAACTCATCCTGGATTTCTGCCATTCTTGCCCGTTTAAGTTCAGGCTGGCTTATCGCGAACTTCTCCATGGCGATATGGCTGGGAAGCTTTGTTATGTTCGTCCGCTCACTCGCTCGGTCATCCAATTTCCCGAATTTATGGAGCCGGATCAGGTCAAAGGCATTAACCTCTTTCCCGCTGCAGGGGTCGCTCTCGTGGTGACTAAATGCAAAAGTATCGTCATCATAAATTACTAGGCCCCCGAAGCTGCTTGCCCCGATAAAGGTATACCGTTTATTGGTCCCGTCTACAGGCTCATAGACCTCCGGAAGAAATCTTTCAATCGCCTCACTGATTGAGAAACAGCGGCAGAATAATCCCACTGCCCCATGCTTCTCTTTTGGCTCTTCCATCTTTTTGCCGGTTGTCCTTTGGGCCTTATCATCCTCATGCCGGGGCCACTGGAGGGGATCTTGCCAGTCATCGTATTCAGAGAGAACATGATCAACATTGACCGGCTCACCCTCCTGGACCTCTATAACCGGTTTAGCATCCTTTGAGCAACTTGGCAGGTACATGAGCCGGTGAACGTCAAAGGTAGTCTTATCAAAGTATTTCATTCCGATGTTGTCAGCAAGCTTCCGCGCTACGGCGGCATACTCATCCGGGTTCATTGGCCGATCAACCGGAACAATCAGGCGGTATTTTGGTCTTTGTGACCTGTGGCTGTGTGTGGAGTAAATCGCATAAGCACAGCCACCTAAAACAAGCTCTACCGCGAAGGAAAAACCATCATCAGCGTGATCCGCATCCAGGGTGATAAGGCTACGGGTATCGACGTTTTCTTTCTTACGCCTGCCGCCTCGAACAAGGCCACCGACGAACGCCGGACCGTCTTTGATCTTCCCCTTAGCGATATTAGACATCTTGTCATATTCGGCCATCGTCTCCGATGTCCGTCTGACCTTCTGCAGCCGTTCGATGAACTCATCCCAGGTTAAGTATTCTGGCCGCCAGTTGGTATCTGCCCGATGCTTGCCGAAGCTTATATCTAATTCCATAGGTGTTCACCTCTCATCCCAGCAACTCATCGAATGCTTCTTGCACCGCCATTTGCAAGTTGTTAACCGCTATTTGGTAGTAGCTTTCCTTGAGTTCGACTCCGACGAACCTGCGCCCCATTTTGATTGCCTGGTAACCCTCTGAGCCGATACCGGCGAATGGGCTGAATACGATGTCCCCTGGATTGCTCCAGAGTTCTATCCCTCTGGCGATAACGTCCAGCTGCAGCGGGCAGATATGGCGCTCATCCTTTTCTTCACGAGCTGAGCGGTATTGAAGGGTATTCGATTGCCGGATGTCCATCCATACTGGGGACGCATAGCGCCTCCATACTTGATGAGAATAGACAGGTTCCCCAACGTAGGCTTCTTTCTTTTCAGCCGCTTCTTTGTCTGGTTCGGGTCTTGGCTTCTTTGGTGCTTCTGGTTCATCTTCTCCAAAGAACCGATCAAAGCCACAGGAATGTGCGATCGGCTCCGGATTGTCTCCAGGTTTCCGCATGGTTAGTAAATAATCCGGCAATCCCTGGCGGCACATGGACGAGTCTTTCTCAATTTGTTTGTGCAATAATCCAAGTGCATGTGTCCGTGTAGCTTCGGTCAGAGGGTCTTTCCATATGGTTGTTCTTGAATGATAGATAAACCCTTCCTCCTCGAAAGCTTGCCGGATCTGCGCGGGAAAATCTTTAATCCCGATATACCCGTCCCGTGACTTCATGGCCGGGATCTCCATACAGTGAAAGCTTACCAGCCTGCCGGGCATAATTACCCGGTATAGTTCTCGGATAAGAAAACGGAAATGGTCAAAGAACTCTTCATCACTGCGGCAGTTCCCCATGTCCCGGTCACTGTTAGAATAGGTATATAAGGAAGCAAACGGCGGGGAGAAGATACTGTAATGGATGCTATTATCGGGTAGTCCCTTGGTGACTTCCACGCAATCGCCGTTATAAAGAGCGAAATCCGGTTCTATAGTTTGGTCTATGGTATTAACTTGCAATCTTCTCACTCCTCAGCCACGTAGGTATTTTTATAGGGGTTATCGCGGTATACTCGGTAACATCTCTTTCGGTTGACCGGATGGATTCAGAGGTTATTTCTTTAGTGTATTTGACCATCTCAGCAACCATCTTTTGAAAGTCGGCTTCTTTTCTTTTGATATTCTCAGCCGTTGCACCTTCCCGGCTGGACGTGATCATGTGGACATTAACTGGTCTTGTCTGGCCGAATCGGTAACAACGTCTGATCGCCTGGAATAGCTGTTCGAAGCTATCCGAAAGCCCGACGAAAGCCATATCCGCGCAGTGCTGCCAGTTCATGCCGAATCCAAAGCACAAGGGCTTAGTTATCAGAATTGGGACCTCTTCTTCACGCCAGCGCCGTTCCAGTTCAACCTTTTTATGATTTGGAGTGCTGCCTCGTATTGATACACAATCATCCCCGAATATCTTTTCAAGAGCATCCTGCTCATCGTTTAAATTGCACCAGATTATCCATTTATGCATCTCCATACCTCCACGTATTCAGCCGCTTTTCTTAATAACTCAGGATCATCTTTAAATTTCCCGATAGCCATGTTGCAGTTCATACAGAGCAAATTTCTTACGTATCCGGTTTCATGGCAATGATCTACTACAGGAAAAAAGTTTGGATCGCTCGTATCCGAGTAGCCGCAAATTGCGCATTTGTAATCTTGAGCTTTGAGCAAGGCATTAAACTCTTCAAGGGTTAACCCAAACTTTCTAATCCGTTGTGCTTTCCGTTTATCAGGATTATTCTTTTGCCAGTCACGTGTCTTGGCTCTTTGCTCATCCCGATAAACATGATTTTCTGCATACTTTTTTCTACGAGTTTCGTTATACTTTGCTTGCTGTTCTGGCGTCCTTCTAAATTTAGATGGATTATTTTTGGAGTATTCTTTCATATATTGCTTACGAGCTTCCTTACTGATCGCCATACACCAATTTCCTCACAGCCTCAACTCTCTCGTTGATGGTTTCCCTGCGGGCTTTTTGCCGCTGGGATAAGGTCTTAGCCAGTTCCCCTTCAACCTCAATTACCTGGTCCATAATGGTCAATGGCGGCAGGTTGTATCCGTCGTCGGAATACTCTAAATCTGAGGGCTTTTCCAGTACAACGCCCCAACCAGCTACCCAGCGCCAGAAGGTATCTTCGGCATGACCTTTCAGCCTCCACTTACTTGTATCCCCGCCGTCGTGTACGAAGTACATGCTGAGCATTTCTGTCCGGCTCATGACTCCAAGGAATTCCGCATGGTTCCCCAGTTCCATATAATCGTTTGGTGCCGGTGTCGCGGTGCAGGCCAACCGGTAAGGGGTAAAAGCGAAGGACTGAATCAGATCCGTTCGGAATTTGCCGGTGAAAGATTTTAGAATAGAGCTTTCATCCAGGACAACCCCGTCAAATAGAACCGGTTCAAAATGATGAAGCATCTCGTAGTTAGTAATGTTTAGCCCGGGTTTTACATCGTCTTGACTCCTGCACATGGTGATCTCGTATCCTAGGGCAGCTCCTTCCCGTATCGTTTGAGCTGCTACCGCCAGCGGGGCTAGAAGGAGAATGTCTCCCCCTGTCTGCTGGTGAATGTTCATTGCCCATTCAATCTGCATCCTTGTCTTTCCTAGACCGGTTCCGGCAAAGATAGCAGCTCTTCCACGTCGCAGCGCCCAGCGGACGATATCTTTCTGGAAGTCGAATAGACTTTCATGCAAGGAATCCCGGTCTATTGAAAAGCCATTTGGTGGCATCGTGTTACGTTTGTGGGAGATGAAAGATTCATATGAGTTCATAGCAGCATCGCCTCCCAGGATATTTCGTCTATACTTTTAAAGAACTCTTTATTACTCGAAACTATTGCAGCAACTCTGCACCAAGATCTTTGGAAACTCGCCCACCCAGGATCTTGGAATCCGGACTCATCCATATAGAGCATGGCAAAAGGCATAAAACCTGCTTTTAAAGTGTCTATGCATCTCTTCTCTGCAGCCTGAAAGGTATCACCTTGGTAACCTACAAGGACATATGAGAACGTTTTACGCTTCTGTAGAGTGAACCCGGCGCCATTAAGTAATTTTCCAGCTTCTATCAATGGTTCATAATCATCTGGGGTATCATAAGCAAAGAAGATTTCATCGAGTTTGATATCTCGTAAAAGCTCTACATGCCACGATTTAAGTAGTTTTGCTTCCATTCCCCTGAGCTGGGCTTTGTGCGGTTGCCTTTTAAGCATTTCGAAAACTTCTCTGATATGCTGTTCAGAGCAAGCCAAAAGGTTATCATCTTGAATAATCCAACCGTCTTTAATTGGAAGCTCGATAAACTCTTTTTGAGCCTTATGAACATTACAGAACCAGCATTTATTAGGGCAACCACGAGATGTAATTGTGTACCCAATTTTCATATACATTCCAGGGATAAATTCACCGGCTGGTTGTTTATATGCTGGTCCTCCTACCTTAATTGGCAAACCGGTACACCCCCCCCATATCTCGGCCAAATGCTCTCCTTTAGTTTTATCCTCTGTAAATGTTACCGAGACATGAATCTCATCAACTTCCGGGATAGCTCCTTTCCTTGGATATCCAAAGAAAACGAGATCATCATCCGGCGTTGCCTTTGTTTTTCGCGGGAATATCCTTGCAATTCTCATCTCGTTTCTCCTCAATCTTTCTGATAGAAGTCGCATTCAAAGCCAGCAGCGTTTAACGGTAGTCCGGGTGCCCAGCTTATCGGCAGGCTCATGATGGATGTTATGACTTCCACTGAACTCTCCCCGATCGGCACGTCCAGGATTGCCTCGTCATGAACGTGCATCACAATCTTAAAGCCAGCACGGTTCAGGTGTTTCATGCTTTCCGCTAAACAGTCCCGCGCAATTGCCTGGACAAGATTCTCCACCAATTTACCGCCGTATGTTCTTTGCGCGATCCACTGTTTCTTAACCTGGTCCATACCCTCAAATACCAATCCATCTTTGCCAAAGTTCGGATCAGGTTTAATTCTGGGATTCACGTAGGCCAGGCTTCGTCCACTGGGTAGATCCGCAAAAAGTACACCGGATTGATACCGGTACTGGACACCGTGAGCCAGATTGACAGTAGTCTTTTCCTGAACTGCTTTTACTGCTGCCCTCTCAGCGGCATACCAGAGTTTTTTGATATTCGGGTTTGCTTCTCGCCACTGTTGCACCAGACGCGGATATTCTTTTGGGTCAATTTCCTTTTTACTGTCCATGACAGCCAAGGCATTCTCCCCACCCTGGTAACCGCAGGCCAATACTGCGACTTTGCCTTTTGCCCGTAAAGCGTAATTCGAATGACCCTTGACGATCGTCTCCATTGGAACTCCAAACATATTAGCCGCTGTTGCTTCGTAGATTTTGCCATGTCCCCGGAATACATCCAGTACCCAGTTTTCATCCGCTAGCCAAGCAATTACCCTGGCTTCAATTGCTGAGAAGTCAGCAACGATGAACCGGCACCCCTCTGAAGGGATAAATGCCGTGCGGATCAACTGAGACAGTACAAACGGCGGCGGTCCGTATAACATTTCAAGTAATTCAAAGTCCCCGTTCCGCAGCGTCTCACGGGCAACAGATAGATCCTCTATTTTGTTCTGGGGAAGGTTTTGAACCTGTATAAGCCTCCCAGCCCAGCGCCAAGTACGGTTTGCGCCACAGAACTGTAGCAGCCCTCTAGCTCTTTCATCCGTACACATGGATCGGTCCATAGCATTGAATTTATCCACGCTGGTCTTGCTCATCTCTTGGCGAAGTTCCAAAACTCGCTTGGTTTCATCGTTTGGAGCTGCGTCCAGTAATGCAGGCATATATTCTTTTGACAATCCGTCCGGAGTCTCTAAGCCGTGTTCGGATAGCCATTCTTTAATTTGAGTAAGGCTATTCGGATTTTCCAGTCCGGTTAGCTCCTGGGCCTCCTGCACCAATCTTTCACTATACTGATCAGCGCAGCCTATTGCATTCCGGAATAAAACAGGATCAAGTCTTACCCCTCTGTCGTTTATCTCTTGGTCAAGTGCCCAGAGATCCCACTCATGCGCCGGTACAGGGAATTTATCAAGCTTACGACGGATCTCGCGTTCTACTACTACATCCTGCCGGTTATATGCCTTATACTCTTCCCACTTCTCCGGGTCATGGTGCGGATAATTTCTGGTTCTTTGCCCGTTAGTCTTTGTTGGCTTACAGGGTACAGAGAAATACTTGATCAGGTTTTTACCGCGGGCATCTTTCTGGGCTTCAAGTTTAAGAACCTGAGCTACTCCATCAAGATAACCTGGCAGTCCTAAAGTTAAAGCCCATACAGAAGTGCAGCGCCATTGAGTAGGATCGCAGACAATACCAAAGTGCTTAGAAATACAGGTCCTTTCAAAATTAGCGTTGTACGCCGTCTTGATTACTCCCGGATTCGTTAGATCCATCATAACTCTGTCCGGTAGATCCTCAAAAGCGGTAAGATCAATGACCTGAATCGGATCATCGTCATAGGCGTAACCAAAGAGCAGAATTTCAAAATCCGGAGCCTCGACATATCGATACACGCCGCAATCAATCAGATCTATGCTGGAATAGGTTTCAATGTCTATTTGAAGTGTAGTCATTGTTTTACATCCTCGAATATTATTTTTCGCCTTTTGATTTCGGTGAAGACCTCTTTACAATAACCACCGGATATAATTAAGACTAAATCCCCTTCAAAAGTAAGTTGTAGGCTATCACCATTACCCATCTCAACATCTTTGAGCTTTAAGCCAAGTAATAACTTTTTAATATCTTCCATAGGTAATCTCCTCCAAAGTCCTTTGAGAAAATTGGGGCTCTTACGAGCCCCATATTCTTAGTTCATGAAATCCTCATCATTGTATGTCTCGTCAAATTCTTCATCCGCAAAGTCATCATTGACGCTGGCACGACCGCCCAGGAATTCCCCGTCTTGAACCTTTACAACGTTATTCAGCCCAGCAGCAATGCCTTTATTGCCTTTGGTATCAAACGGATAGAAATTCAGGCTGACTTTGGCATAACACCCGGAATATACTTCTGTACTGTCGGTGATTTCCTGGAGTTTGGTTTTTCCATCAGCGCCCTTCCCGATCGGTTTTGCAATACCAGGTTTAGTCTTTGAGGAAGCGTTCAGGAAGTAATGACCGGCATAGGTTTCATCATCCGGTCGTTCTTCATCACCATCACGCAGGGGCTTTTTGAGATTACCGGGAACTTTCCCGTTCCATTTGCTTTTGCCGAGTTCGATTGCAGCATCGACAGCAGCTTTGATCTTGTGAAGCGTTTCTTTATCACTTTTGGGAATAAGAATGGCTGTGCTGTATTTTTCATCCCCTCCGTCAATGGCTTGGGGTTCGAAGATATGCGCGTAGGAGAGTCTTACCTTTCCGGTAATAACCTTGGTTGCGTTCGTGTTTTCAGTAGTCATAATTTCTTAATCCTCCATTTCAATATCTTTAAAATCATTTTCTAAACTGTTAAGCTCTGCCCTGTTGTCGGTCTCCGGCACTAATACCGGTTTTCCTTGGGGCTTAACAACCAAATCATTCAATAACTCTTTAAATACTTTTTTGCCTAAGATCTTACTTTCAAGATCGCTGATACCGAGCAATTCCTGGGGCTTGAGAATTTTTTCTTCTTCATAACCGGCTTGAAGCAATTTTGCTTTTGCGGCATTTTTGTCAGTAAATGCTCGGTTACTTCTTCCCTCAACGAGCTTCCATTGTGGGACTTTATTTCCGGCGACAGCCTGGCCAAATGCATACTCTTCAACATCTTTTGCCCAGACCTTGAGCTGATCTGCAATGAATAAGATTGAGCCGACTTCCTCCAGCGTCATTAAAGCTGGATCTTTGAATTCATATTCGAGGGCTTTCATATTCTCGTCGGCGCGGGCTCGGCAGTTGCCTTTGACCTTACACCAGCGGCAGTGCTCCCCTGCTTTGTGTTCTCCTTCGCCAGCAAAAGCCAATTTCGCTGTAGGTTTAACGACGGTTTCTGCCCAATCAAGCAGTTCATCTAATGGGATAGTGTCCGTACTGACACTATCTAGCCGGGGCTGAATGATCGTTGTATTGATTTGGTTGATGCCATAAAGAAAGTTGTATAAGAACCATGCGCCCAATCCATAAAGCCGCATTTGTGGATTTCCTACAGCACTGACCGGCACTCCCTTACCATATTTAAGGTCAATAACATCTAGGATCTCATCGGCGATTATCACAACGTCCCCAGTGCCGTATCCATCAGGAACCCATTCAGTAAAATCTAGTCTTTCTTCCAGGAGCAGTACGGCATCCGATGATCGTGCCTTAGCTGCCATGTATCGTTCTTCTACCCGTTCAACGTATTCCTGAATGGCGTTTTCCATTTCCGGACCGTAGTAATTACTGGCCTTGATAGTCTCCATTCTTTCAGCAAGGGTTTTCCGTGCTACTGAATTGCATACGGTTAAGCGTTGGCGTAGCTTGATTTCAGCAAGCTCATGGGCCGTTGTCCCCTCATCGGCATAATTGCTTCTTGAATCAGGAAGTCCATCCTGCAGCTTGGCGCTAGGTGGACACGATAACCATTGTTCGGCTTTAGAGGCACTAAGAAAGGCGTGTTTCCGTTCAGCATGCTGTGTCATATAGAGCCTCCTTTGAGAAGGGCATCATTTTAGCCCTTGCATCTGCCGCAATTCTCCCGGCTTCGTATTTGTCATCAAAATACCCGAGAAATTTGGTTTTCTTGTCAACCATGATCTGTGCTAACCATTTTTGATGCGTGTTGCACCAAGAAACGCCGCGCAGACCTGATTTGTTATTGCTTCGATTAACCTTCTTATTTTGGGCATTTTCTGCATACGTTGCCTGTCTCAAATTTTTAATACGTCGATTATCCAGCGTGTTCAAATTTATGTGATCTACCTCGCAACCATCTGATTCATTTACAAGCCACCGATGAAGTAGGACTGTTCTGCGGTATCCGTTTACGGCTGGAAGCTTTCCATAAACATAGAAGGATTGAGTAGGCGGATTCCAACTCGCATACCACGAGTTCGGGAATTCCTGCGCCCTTAATAGATCAGCGGTTTCGATAATTGTTTCAATGACGGTTCCGTCTTTTCGAGCTAAAAGAATAGTGGTTGTGTCACCTCTTACCTCGAACTTATTTTTCATAGCGCCTCCAGCTTACTCATGAAAGAGGATCTCTTATCTTCGGGCACATCGGAGATTGATTTTGATCCGAATTCATCCAACAGGGATTTGATTGACTTTTTCCCTTCCGGGGATGTACCTTTTTCCTGGGCTTTGGCTCTGAGTTCGACAACCGTGGGGATATACTCGTCAGCTGCTTCGCTCTCTGCTGTAGTAGGTTCGTCAGCAGGTTCAGGATCAGGCGTTATTTCCGGAGTAACTCCCGGCTTATTTACGAGTTTTTCACTGTTCTTAGTAGCGCGTTTGGGTTTATCAGTTTCAGGTTGAGAAGCTGCCGCCCCTCCGGTGATACCAGCTAAACCGGTAATGGCCTCCTGTAATTCAATTGGACTCGCGGCTTCAATGTGTAGGGAAATATTCATCTCTTTGTTTCCTCCTTAATTTCTTCATGAAATAGGCAATATTCATAATCTGGATTAACATTTTCACAAGGATTAGTAGCACAGTTGGAGCAGGATTTTTCAGGGGCTTTACTTTCTTCACTACTCATCGACAGCCTCCGCTGTTTCTGTAGGTTCAACCGGCTCTAGCCTGCCGCACTCATCAACTCGATGAAACTGATTAGCAAAATCTAAGATGGAGTTTCGCATTTTGATGTATTCCTCATCGTCGCACTGCATTGAACAAAGATGAAAAGCGAGCTGGCAAGCCAGACGTTTATCAATTTTCCATCTCAAGCCTCCGCACCTCAGCGGCAAGCAAGAGAAGTCGAGGTCGGCACCGCTGAGGTCGGCACTCCTGAGGTCGGCACCGCTGAGGTCGGCACCGCTGAGGTCGGCACCGCTGAGGTCGGCACTCCTGAGGTCGGCACTCCTGAGGTTGGCACTCCTGAGGTCGGCACCGCTGAGGTTGGCACCGCTGAGGTCGGCACCGCTGAGGTCGGCACCGCTGAGGTCGGCACTCCTGAGGTCGGCACTCCTGAGGTTGGCACTCCTGAGGTCGGCACTCCTGAGGTTGGCACTCCTGAGGTCGGCACTCCTGAGGTCGGCACTCCTGAGGTCGGCACTCCTGAGGTCGGCACTCCTGAGGTCGTAATCTAAAATTGCTTTCTTGCAGCCTGAGCGCAGCAGCTCCAGGACTTCTTCACGGTTAAATTCTTTTTGATGTCCTATTACCTCAAAGGCGCTAGCTTTGACATTCCATGTTCCTGAGCCACCTTGCACATGCTCTAAGATCTTCACCCTTATTTCGCTTTCGGACAATACGTCTACAACGACACCTTTGGTCATATTTTCATCTGTGATTGAATAACCGTTACCTGGTAAACCCTTTACAAAATCACCAATATTCATTTAAATCTCCTCTCTTGACTCCTGATTTGTTAAGATGTAAACTGATCTTGAATAATTTTCTTTGTGGCCGTTTTTAACGGTCTTTTTCTTTTTGTGCCTGCGCATTTGTCGCATCGAGTACGTTAATTAGTTTTCTTGCTCTTGCTGACGGTCTATCACTCGTCGCTCGATCTGCATCGAATAGGAAATCCCAGGGAAGCAGTTCAGGTTCACTACATTGATAATTTGCCGTAGCTTCCATATTGCTTGTCACCTCCTCTCACTTCAGCATTCCGTTTATATAAAGCAGCTCTATTAGTCTGCTGCTACGCTCGCGGTCATGCCGTTGAGCATCTCTTCGCTGGATGAAGCAACGAGTCTTATTTGCTATGAGATTAAGTATCCTTTCCTTGGAACGGTTCCGTTTGCGTTTCGCCATACGTTCACCTGCCTTTCATAGTCTGATAAAGTGCTTGCCTGCCTCGTTCACTCCCTAACCATTCTCGGAGCGCCTCACGCGGGAATTTTACCGTTTTAGGACCAAACCATAAGGCAGGAAATCCCGTTTTAGGAACTGTGTGGGCGAGTTGATATAATCTATCTCTCCCAATTCCAAATTCCCGAGACGCTTCTTTTGCGGTTAGCAATGCTTCATTTCTTTTTTGGTTAGGAAACTCAATTAACTTTGCGGTTTGCTCCATGGTGGTAACCCCCTAACCCATTCTCAGGTATTAACTTTTTCACAAACAAGATCATTCAGAGTTACCCCTAATCTCTTAGCAACTTTTTGAACTTTATCGATTGACGGGCTGTTGGTAGTCCATTTATAGATAGCGCCGTTACCGAAACTAAGTTCTTTTTCTAGTTTTGGGATAGAAGTACCATGTTTTTTGCAAAGATCTTTGATTCTCTCAACTAATGGCATTGCTGATCCTCCTTTCTGGAAATTATTTGTAGAATATAGCAGCTTAGATGTTGACAATAGTCTGAAAATATTCTAAAATTGGATATAAGAAATACGCCAATTAAAACTCGTGCGGATACGATTTTTTAAATGGGACCTTGTAATTCTTATATTTTTGTTACCTTTTTTGGATAATCTAAGCTGTTAATACAATAATATCTGAATATTTAACGTAAGTCAATAGTGGTCTGATTATTTTACGTAATTTTATTTATAAAGGGAGTGTTTCCCATGTTGGAAAAAATTCAGAGATTATGCGAGCTATACAAAATAAGCCTAACCAAACTTGAAAGAGATCTAGACTTTGGAAGAGGATCAATTTATAAATGGGACAAAAGTTCTCCTTCCTCTGATAAAGTTCAAAAAGTTGCTGATTATTTTGGTGTCTCAACGGATTACTTGCTTTATGGTTTTGAAAGGCTTCTATTGAACCAGTTAATTAACTATGTCCGGAACAATAGGACATATGAGGAGTTCGCGAAGGATACAAATATTGACTCGGACGAGATTTCGAAAATATGTATGGGCCTTATACTAGAGCCCCCTTCCTTATCAACTATTGAAAAAATCGCTGCGAATAATCCTGTAGATTTTTTAGTAAGTCGTACAGATTTACTGCAAGCTGCAGGGTATATCGATCAATCAACTGCGCAAACAGTCAATAGAGAACAGCTAAAAAAATATCAAGCAGAATTAGAAGAAAAACGATTAGTACAGCCGCTCACTCCAAAAGAAGAACGTGATATAGCAATAGACTTAGAAAGAATGATGTCTGATCTTGAATCTGATCAAGCCCTCGCTTTCCAAGGAGAACCCCTTTCTGAGGATGACAGAGAGCTTCTCCGTATATCCTTAGAAAACTCTATGAAACTAGCCAAGCAAATAGCCAAGAAGAAATTCACCCCTAAGAAATATAGATAGAATTCAAGGGAGTGGTTGGTATTAACACGATTAAAAAAAGAGTTATTAGGCTCACTAGAAGATATAAAACAAACAATCCTTTTAGGATCGCCGAGTTAAAAAATATATTGATCCTTTTTGAACCATTAGGGAATACGTTAGGATATCACAATAGCTATAAACGTTCAAAGTTCATCCACATAAATGAAAACCTTGAAGAAATAGAACGGCAGATGGTGTGTGCCCATGAACTAGGACACGCTATTCTTCATCCGAAAGCAAATACTCCGTTTCTGAGAGCAAACACTTATTTTTCTACTGATCGTATCGAAAGAGAAGCGAATGAATTTGCGGCAGAGCTATTATTGCCTGATTATCTCTTCCATGAAAATCACGACAAGACAATCAATGAGATTGCTGCCTCTTACGACATACCAAGGGAGCTGATAGCATTTAAAAGGTTATAAAACAAAAAAAGACTCCCCTGATTTCAGGTGAGCGTATATTTTTTACCCTTTTGCTTGAACACACGTTCGATTGGAGGTTAACAATGCCTAAACAAAAAGATACCGCTGGCGAAAAGAAATATAAAAAGAGAAAACGCGGAAATAATGAAGGGACAATCTGGCCTTATGAATACGGATATAAAGGTCAAATAACAGCCGGAAAAGACCCCGCAACTGGAAAGCCTTATCGTCCTACCTTTACTGGTAAAACCAGAGCAGAGGTAGCACAGCAAATAACTGAGGCCCTTGAGAAGGTAAACAAGAATAAATACATCCGTCCGTCAAAGGTCACTCTCCGTGATTGGACAGCAACATGGAGAAAGGATTTTTCAAAAATCAAAGCAACTACCTGGCGCGGATATGAAACTGAATTAAGAAATCACGTATTCCCCGCATTGGGTGACTACACTTTATACGAGTTAGAGCAAGATCCGTCTCTGATTCAGTTGATGATAAACAATATGGAGAAGACGCCAAGGAAGGATAAACGAATAGGGAAAATACTTAGGACCCTTAGAGCTGAAAAACAAACCAACCCCGAGGAAATATCAGCGGCCATTAACATTGATCCGGAATCATATGTTGCCTGGGAAAAGAATTTAGAGATTCCTGACGTTGAATCGATCCAAAAAATCGCTGAATATTATCAAATTAGTACCAAGAAACTGAATATCTATTTATCACCGGCAACCATCATTAAGACTCACAGGATTTTACACAGTATCCTTGCAAAAGCTGTAAAATTTAAGAAAATAGCATCAAATCCGGCTACTGGGATCGACGTGCCGCCACCAGATGCGGAAGAGACTCAAACATTATCAGATGAAGAAATGGATAAATTTCTGACTGAAATTTTGAATTATCGGTATTTTGCAGGATTTATACTCTTAATCGGCTCCGGTATGCGCCCCGGTGAGATGATAGCACTGAAATGGTCACAAGTAGATTTAAAGAATAGGACTGCAAATGTTGAGGAGACACGGGAAAGGGTTTTGAATGAGGATCCGGACGCAGAAACAAAGACAAAAGTAATAAACCAGGAGACAAAGACAAAAAAGAGCAAGAGGATGCTCGTTCTGGCTCATAGGGTAGCAGCTGCTCTCAGATTACACCGCATCAATCAAATAAAAGAGAAACTTCTTACCGGGGAAGAATATAACGATCAGGGATACGTTTTTGCTACTCCTACCGGGGAAGCAGTGGATTACCGAAATTTCTATCGTTCATTCCAAGCATGCCTTAGAAGACGCGAAATTCCTCCAGTAAAGCTTTATGCTCTTCGTCATACTTATGCGACGATATTATTAGAGGATGGAGAAGACTTAAGAGTCATTCAGGAGATTCTAGGCCACACTGATATCCGAACAACTAAAATCTATACCCGTGTTCGAAGAAAGCTTAAAGAGCAAGCCGCTCTAAAAATTGATAGCCATTTAAGAAAGAAAAAGAAACCCCAAAAAGATGAAAAAATAATTGGGTTGCAGAAGAGTTGCAGAAGTTGAGCAATTGCAGAAGTAAAAACAAAAACCAAAAGACACCGCAAGGGTTTGCGGTGTCTGTGTTTTCCGTGGAGCCGATGGTCGGAATTGAACCGACGACCTGCTCATTACGAGTGAGCTGCTCTACCCCTGAGCCACATCGGCATGTTTGGTAACCCATAAGCTTTAACAGTATAACATAAGAAAAATAATTTGTTAAGGGTAAATTAATCAAAAATGTGGGAAAATGAAAAAATCCTCAATTGACTTTGTAAATGCAACCTATACATTACTGGGTGATTGCATTTAAATCTTCAAACAGGATAGTGGCATTAAGTCTTACAATCGAAAGTCTCCTTTTTCTTCACTCCCCCATGGGGGAGTGATTGCATTTAGTCTGGCAATATTCCGACAAGAACTTTAGGATGTGTTCTGCGGGAATCTTTGAGTCAAAGGAGAATTTACCATGGCAAAAAACAAGCATCTCACTGATTCGGAGCGTCTACAAATTGAGCAGCTACTGCGAGAGGGCGTATCTCTTAAGCGGATTGCCGTCACCCTTGA
>NZ_MCHF01000009.1:0-5254 GCF_001707455.1 Dehalobacter sp. TeCB1
GTTATTCTCATTATACCAGATTTGGTGGTTTCCTTGTTGTATTTAACCATACTTTCAAAGACTTTCAAGGTTTCAACCTACCCGACAGGGTGGGAAAGTTGAGTTAATGAAAAATAATTATAAGACTTATAATGTAGGTATTATTTATGTTATATTTTGTATAAATAAACAATTATTTAAAGAGGAGGAAATAAAAGTATGATATCAGAAAAAAGTAAAAATGTTATCAATTCTGTTAATGGCGATCATGTTGCTGGTTACAGTTGTCCCTGCTGTTTTGCCACAACTGAAGTAACACTTAATCCTTCAGATAAAGGTGGTGGGGTAGCTTTAAGTAACGGTAATCTAACTGTTTATGAAGGGGATACTAATTACAATCAAGGCGTCAGAGCTACAAAAAGTGTTACTAATGGAAAATGGTATTGGGAAGTTACATCAGTTTCAGGTCCAACGAATACAGGGATTGGAATAGCTAATAGTTCAGCAAG
Organism: Dehalobacter sp. TeCB1; assembly: GCF_001707455.1. NCBI lineage: Bacteria > Bacillati > Bacillota > Clostridia > Eubacteriales > Desulfitobacteriaceae > Dehalobacter > Dehalobacter sp. TeCB1. The sequence continues at coordinate 489 of NZ_MCHF01000009.1, forward strand.
TGTTTCTAGTTGGTCTTGGCAAGAACAAAATAGCCGAGTTTATTATGGAGATGATTCGGGATATCCAAGCATTAAAACAGAAGATTTAGGAGGTGGATATTTAGCTGTCGGCAATACAATTGGATTAGCTTTGGATATGGACGAAGGAACTTTAGAAATATATAAAAATGGAAACTTGCTTGGTACATTGTGTAGTGATATATCTTCACTCGGGGCTGTTTATCCGTTTTTTGTTTCAGCAACAAATGCTACCTCTGTAACATTTAATTTTGGAGCAACTCCATTTACGTTTACTCCCCCTAGTGGCTATCTAGCGTATAACCTATCTGTTTTGCCTAATGCACCAAGTAATTTAACAGCTACTTCTGGTAATTCCCAAATCTCTTTAAGTTGGACCGCTGATTCTGGTGCTACTAGTTACAATGTTAAAAGGGCAACTGTAATCGGAGGTCCATATACAACAGTAGGAACTTCGACAACAAACTCGTATATTGACACGTCAGTAATAAACGGAACAACCTACTATTATGTCGTCACAGCTGTAAATAGTGCCGAGGAAAGTTCAAATTCGGATGAAGCATCAGCAACGCCGTTAGAAGTTGTTACTGGAAGAGCTTTACTCGTAGTTACCATGATAAACGGAACAGAAAAGGAATATGACTTAACCATGACCCAGGTAAATGATTTCATTAACTGGTATGATGGACGAACTGAAGGGACCGGAAGAAATTATTATATCATGAATAAAAACTTTAACCTTGGTCCCTTCCAAAGCCGGAAAGACTACCTAGTATTTGACAAGATCATGAATTTTGAGGTCATGGAATATCAGGAGCAAGAACAATAAAATCAGCAAAGCCCGGGGAGATTGATCCTCGGGCTTAGTTATTTATTCAAAACGGGGAATAATTAACTGCGAGCATTAAAAACACCCCGCTTTTCGTACCTCAACGACAAACGCGTAGTTACATTGCGTGAATGGGGTGTGTTCGTTGCTTAACCATAAACGGCGCATCACACCCGAGTTGAGCGGGTAAAAATATTCCTTAATGTAACTAAAAATAGTTGCATTTTTTGAGGATTGAATATAATATAAACAGGCGGTTCAAGAGTCGCTTTCTCCAACGGAGAAAATGATTACATCCGACTGCACAAGCCGCATCCGCGAAACATCCTCAAGCCGTATCAAGTAGAGGATATTATTACAGCCTTACAAGAAAGGGGATTGTTATGAGCAACTACATTCATTATCGAGACTACACCGGGAGCATTGAGTTTTCCGAGGAAGATGCAGTATTTCATGGAAAGGTCATTGGCATAAAAAACATGATTTCTTTTGAAGGTGACAGCGCAAAAGCCCTCACCGAAGATTTTCATAATGCGGTTGATGAGTATTTGGAATTATGCGAGAAAAGCGGCAAACAGCCCGAGAAGCCGTTCAAAGGTTCTTTCAATGTCCGCATTCAGCCCGAATTGCACCGCCAAGCCGCCCTTGCTGCGTCCGCTCGCGGTCTGTCCCTCAATGCCTTTGTGGAGTATGCCATAAGACACAATGTGAATCAACCTTAACAGCCGCACATCTGAAAAGTTCAACATCAAAAGAAGTTGCGACCGCTCCGGGAGGGTTGCGACTTCTTTCTTTTTCCTATGATTAAACTTTACGGTGCCTGACACCAACTTATTCTTAACTGGTATGATGGACGAGCTGAAGGAACCGGAAGTAATTATTATATTGTGAACAAAAACTATAACCTCGGCCCCTTCCAAAGTAGAAAAGACTACCTTGTATTTGACAAGATCATGAATTTTGAGGTTATGGAATATCAGGAGCAAGAACAATAAAAAATAATCAAAGCCCGGGGAGATTAATCCTCGGGCTTAGTTATTATTCAATCGATAAAATCCGATTTCTCAGAATAAAGGAAAGGTGATGGCGTAAGAAGCAAAGCTCCGGGTCATATTTGTGAAAACATGTTCTGCGTATAGTCCTTAATATTTACGGGGGTGAGCATGCGATATTTCTCCTTTACAGATGAGAAATACTCACCGATAGCCTGTTTCGTAATGATTCTGTTGGACGATACTATACCCCTAAGCGATACAGAAAGCGAAAAACGAGGTGCTTCATAATGAAGTGCCTCGTTTTTCGCTTCTCTTGGTCAGCTAAGCTATGCCGACTGGCTTTCATGCACTAACCCAATTCCCGAGCCCAAGGCCCTCAACTCGCTCAAATTCACGGACATTATTCGTGACGATAATAAGTCCTTTAGCCTTCGCATGTGCTGCACAATATATCCATAGCTCCAATCGGAGAAAATCAGGAATTAACTCTGAGCGGCTTCTTCGGGGGCGGCCACACTTTAATTGTCTCTGCCATATAATCAATCAGCTGGTTGGCCGCTTTTCTTTTTTCTTCTTTCAGCTCCGGATCGATATGAGCCAGATTGGTGAGCGCTGTCGTCAGATCGAAGAAGGTATCGGCGATCGTTTTGGAGCAAGCGTCGCATTTCTCTACATACTTGATGTAAGCGTCGGGGTTGCGTTCGGTTTTAAGGTTATGGGTAAAAGGGGCTGTCGTTGCAGAGGGGACATCACCGGCAGAGGAGGTATCGTTGGCAGATAAGGCTTCTGCATTGACATGTTCCGGATTCGTTGGCCTTGGCAAAGCCTTAGCGTGCTCCTTTTTTAATTCGGAGATTGTACTATCGATCGTCTCCAGCCCTTTTTTGAGTAGCTGATTCTCCTGAAGGGCCTGGCCCTTTTCCTGAAGCGCCTGCTCCTTCGCTTGATTGGCCTGATCTCTGTCCTTCAGAGCCTGCTGCAGCTCCTGTTTCGTCATACTGCCGACGTCATTGTGCGTGATGAATTCCTCCCGCTCCTCTGCCGGTAAACCCAGTAAGAGGAGAGCCTGGATGTAAGTCAGATGGGACACTGGTGTCCCATTTGAGCTGTCGGATCCTTCAGGGAAGCTAGGCCCATACTCTTCGTAGAGCTTTATCAGCCTGGAGGCAGTTCGGCGAGAATAGTTCACAGACTCTTCCAGCCACTTAATCCATTCCCCGTGTTTGAGCATGGCCTTGGCTTCCTGCAAATGACGGCCGATTTCAATGGCGCTGGTAAGCAATATTTTTTTAGTTTGGCAGGTTATCATCTTTATTTCAGCCGCTATGACAAGCGGCGTGCGTTCGGTGGCCGGATTATCCATACCGCCCATCCGTCCTTTCATTATGAGTCTAATTACAGCATATGTAGATAGGCTTCGGACGGTGAGGGCTTGGCTTTTTAAAAAACAGAACCCGGCCATTTTCGAACCGGGTTTCTGCTTGATTTTTTTAAGGTATTCATTTATCATTTCCTAATTTTTAATTATGGCAGCGATATAAGGAAGCTGAAAAAAATCCTCCCGTTTAAAAAGAGTATAGATATCGTTAATATAGGAAGGAGTATGTTCTACCGTTCTTGAGAAAGACTGAAACAGCTTAATAATTATTTCATCAGTAATACCTTTATGATAAGCGGCTATACCTACAAGCAATAATGAAACATAAGCATAGTGAAGGATCATCATGCAAAAGGACTCAAAAAAAGTAGAATCATTGCGCAGAGGGACTAACTCTTTAAACACATAGTTAACCAAATAATTCTCAAATATATATTCATTTTTCTCCAGCCAGGGCTTAACAATATCCTGCAACGTTTTATCGAAATCGCACAAAATATCATCCCAATTCCTCCCATCTGAGAAATTTAGGCCCATAAGAAACTCATTGTAGCATTCCAGATATCTGCTTCCGTAAATTTGACCTTTATGAAGATATCTCAGATCGATGATACTTTTAATGAGCTTTACTTGGATATGATTTGCAGCGGGGATACCTGACAAGATGTTTTTTACGGTATTACAATCCGAAAGCAGCCTGTCGTATTCATCAATAAAATTTTCAATTTCTTTATAATTATTCGAAACTTGATGCGTTCGATTATAGAATATACTTAAAAACATTAGTCTTTCCCATAATGTATACGATCTATCCTGTAAAACTTTGATGGTGAAGATTCTTAACGGCCAAAAATACTTTGTTACTGGAGAACTTTTAGTATCTATAGACGAAAGGATGAGGTAATGAATATGCGGCCATTCGTCTATGTGATCAAATTCAATCGTCTGAGGGTTCAGAAGTATTAATCTGGCCATTTCCGGGCAGCCCAGCGTTCCTGAACCTTCTAAGACTCCATCAATTAGATTAGCATGTCTGGGAAATACTGAACATATTTCTGACAGGTAATCCTCCCCCAGCTTGCATTGGATATTGCACAATTTATTTTCATTGAGAAAAGGGCACCTGCCTCCTTCCAACGTTTTCAATATTTTATAATGGCTATTTGTCTGGCATTGGTCATCTTTAACAATGTATTCTTCCAATAATGGTTTAAGTTCAGGATCCGTAACCTTTAAATATTTATCACTCGTTTTCTGGTCAATTGACACTATCCACCCGAAACAACAGCAGCAATCCTCGCATTGAGAACCTTGACAAGAAAAATCATGCAAATATTTTGGGATTAACACAGACTGATATTCTTTACCGCTCACATTTACCCCCCATATCAACGTATTGCAAGTATGTATTTGTTATTGACTCAACTTTCCCACCATTAAATAATGGTTAAAGCCATGATTTTTCTGACACATCAGGTTGCAAACAACAATCGTTCTTTGAAAGACCGTGGAATAGTGCTAAGAAAAGTATCCATAATCATATTGG
>NZ_MCHF01000010.1:0-143458 GCF_001707455.1 Dehalobacter sp. TeCB1
TTCTACGGTGACGCCGGATATTTGGGACTAAATAAACGACCGGAAATCACAGAGGACCCTCACAAATCACAAATTGATTACCGTATCGCTGAGCGTCCCGGAAAGAAACGCAGCATGGACAATGGCCCTGCACGGGATTTTTATTGCCATATAGAGTTTCGGAAAGCGTCTGTCCGAGCCAAAGTGGAGCACGCCTTTCATATCATTAAGAACATATTTGGCTTCAAAAAGGTTTGTTATAGAGGAATTGCCAAGAATCTGAATAGACTGTATATGCTGGCCGCCAGCGCAAACCTGCTGATGTGCGCCCGAAGCGGCGGCTGGCGAAGCCAATGCGCGTAATCCGGGGATAAGTACGCCTTTTTTCGAGAATTACTCGGAAAAGGCAGCTGAAATCGGCGGCGATAGGGCCGCTAACTTGGGATTATCCCACTTTATTATTTATTGGGATGATAAAAAACGTTATTAATCAGTGGTTCCTAAGGTCTTTTAAAGGTGCTCGTAGGCTGCTGACGAATGCCGAACTGTTATCTACGACAGAAAATTCTGGAGGTGCGGAATGAATGATATCGGGCAGGTTATCAACGCTATGATCCATTATTTTATGGGTGACGCGCGGCGCATCAACCATTTTATTAAGGTCTATGGCTTTGCCAAGACCATTGGCGTGCTGGAAGGGCTGGATGAAAGCACGCAGGAAATTCTTGAAATTGCGGCTGTCACTCATGACATTGGGATAAAAAACAGTGAAAAAAAATACAACAGTGCTTCCGGAAGTCATCAACAAGTCGAAGGACCTCCTGAAGCCAGAAAGCTATTGGAAGATTTAAACTTTCATCCTGCGGTCATTGGTAGGATTTGCTGGTTGATTGCGCATCACCATACCTATGATAAGATTGACGAACTTGATCACCAGATATTGATAGAGGCTGATTTTATTGTTAATGCTTTTGAAGATGACCTGTCAGAGATCGCCATTCAAAATGTTTCTGAGAAAATATTCAAGACTGAAACCGGACGAAGATTCCTGAACAAACTATATTTTTCAAAATAGCTTGATGATCATAGATGTACTGTAATTCTCATTCAGCTCGATAATATTTGAATGTCAATTAAGGGAAGAGTTAACGAACTCTTCCCTTCTAGCGCGAGCAAGGGCGAAAAAGAAATATCCGGGAATGATCTAGAATAACCAATCCTAGAAATATTCTAATGTGTTATAACTGTAAATCCCGTTTTAACCTGTTTAATATTCTTAGGTAATGATTAGCTTCTCTCAATACATGATCTGCTAAGAGTGGAATGATTATTGATTTTATCTTACACGTTAGTATCCCTTCTGTACCGGCTGCTTTAAAATCTCTAAACGCTCGGGTCGCCGTAATCGTTGACCGTGTTAAACCGCCAATATCTGTTTTAGTTAGGGATGCTTCCGGCACCTTTTGTTCAAGTGTATTGAATTGCTTGTCAAAGCCTTCTGCTTGAACAATTAGGCCAGATTCAGTTGGATCTAATAATTGACGAATAAACTGTGCGTGTTCCGCCATTTGCCTGTTCCAGAACTTTTCTTCTTCAATAGCCTCCTGAATAAAATCAACCGCCATGTGCCTTTGCAATCGCTCTAAATGATTTATGTAAAATAATGCTTCTCTTCGGATATGGATTATTAATAAAGGAAAATTAAAAGTGAACAATTTACATTGAAGCATTCCGTTAAGTATATTGGTTTTAAACTGGACCAAAGCATTGGTCAAACCAATGGCTTTCTGATTTAAGGCAGTGACTTGTGCCTCAAGTTGTGCTGGATTTACTCCGCCATTTGGGGTTAGTCCGAATTCTTCATTAGTAATAACTGATTCAATCGTGATCCCAGATAGCTCCTCAGTAACTTGTTCAGCTCGTAGCGTTTTATCTGTTATGGATTCCCCTGATCTTAATGTTTCTTCGCTGACAACCCCGTTTGCCAAAAATACAGCCTCCCTTAATACTTCAGCAAATTGGGTCTTAAACATATCCGCTTGTTGCGCAAATGCTGCATCCTTCGTCACAAAACCAGCTTCGAGGAATATAGAATGCTCCTTCATAATTCGTCCAAAAAACAGGTGTAATTCCAAGGACTCCCGAACAAAATCTCCAGGCAGTAATATTGCTTTCAATTAAATCCCTCCTTCGTTAACGCTTACGCTAAAACGTATTTTTAAAAGAACTCATTTATTCCATTATCTCTAGAAATCTACTCACGTCTCTATTAATGTTAGCCCTTCTTAACTACGGATGAGAGTTTAACCGGGTCATGTTCAGTTCGTTATAATATTCAGCGCCATTATTGCCAACGATATATTTTTAACGTCCAGCGGTGTTCTGACCGATATACCACAAAAATCAAAACCACTAAATGCTGTAACATAGCATTTAGTGGTTATTAAAATGGACAATCGGACAATGGGCAATAGCCGATCCTATGAGAATTCATCACTCGGATGGAAGAAGTCAATATCGCAGCGCTGCCTTGCTTTAATAAGGATTTATCGAGTATAAATACGAATATACTATCCAAATGATTGCAATAATAATCAATGCAATAACTGAAGACACTATTAGGGGTTTTTTCTTATTTATTATTCCGTAAATTAAACCTGTAAGCGAAGCTACAATAAGAATAATACCCAAGGCCATACCGTTACACCTCCGAAATTTAAATATCCCTCATAATTTTACCTCTTGAAGTTATAATATTCTACTACTACGAAGGAATAATACATCAATTCCTTTCACCCGCGATTGCCTATCAATAACATTAAAACACCAATAAGAAATACAATGCCAAGAGGTATTGATAGATAGACCAAAACAGAGTGTTCATTATGTTTTTTGACAGCTATTAGTCCAATGGCAGAAGCAATGATTATTGCTGAAAACATAAGATAAATGACCGTTCCCAGAAATGGACTATTAATAGGATTCGGATATTCGAGCGTGTTCCCCTGTGTTGAAGAAATTATACCCCCTGCTACTGCTAAAGCAATAAAAGCAATAAATAATCCTACTGACCATCTCCCAGCACGAGTTTCGGGCAAAAGTACCGTTTTCATGAGATACACCTTCTTTCAAATTTAGATTGCATTAGTTTGCAATTGTATACTAATGCGAAGAAATATCCGACTATTTTCGTCCGCACCAGGAGGGCGCGGTTGCGTCCCAACCGCATGCATATCGGCAAAGTCGAGGTAATGCCGTGTTAGACGACGTTCCGGTTCCCCAAAGCATCCTCTAGAGCAGACTTTAAATCAGGAAATTTAAACTCGAAACCAATATCACTAATTTTTTGGGGAATAGCCCTTTGACCATGTAATAACATTTCAGACATCTGGCCTAATGCGATTTTCAATACAAATTCGGGAACTGGAAACCATGATGGTCTCTTTAAGACTTCTCCTAAAATCTTTGAAAAGCCTTTCATTCTTACTGGTTCTGGTGCTGTTCCATTTACAGGACCAGTAACCTCATCATGTTCGATTATAAATCTAAACATCCTGATTAGATCTTGAATGTAAATCCACGGAAGCCACTGATTTCCTTTACCTAATGGACCACCGATGTAATATTTAAAGGGTATAACCATTCTTGTAAGAGCACCTTGACTACCCAATACTACCCCAATACGAATAGTAACGACTCGTGTAAATTCATTTTGGACCTTGTAAGCTTCATCTTCCCATTTCTTGCAAACTTCCGCAAGAAAATCCTGTCCAGGACCTTCACTCTCGGCTATCTTATCATCCTGACGAGGCCCATAGTATCCTACAGCTGAAGCATTTATTAGAACTTTTGGATTCATAGTCCCATCGTTTATAGCGTTAACAATGGAACGAGTAGTATTTATCCTACTATTCAATATCTCTTGCTTAACTAAATTGGACCAACGACGGTTACCGATTGATTCTCCTGCAAAATTAATAACTACATCAAATTCCTTAAAATCATAAATTGCAGATAGAGGAGAAATGTTATCCCACTCTATTAAATCAACATTACTTTCAACTTTGTCTGCTGTGAATTGCCGATTTCTTGTTATAACAGATACTTTATAACCACTAGACATTAACTCCTTGGTTAAGTTCCTTCCTAAAAAACCTGTTCCACCAATAATCAAAACATTCATATTTCATACCTCCGGAATGTCGTCTAATGTCCAGCCGTTCCCGAAGCGTCATATTACATTTATATATTCTAAGTTTTGGGAACGGCGTGTTATCTGCCGTGTGGCACCCTCAAGCTGGGTTGCCATGGACGGCAACCGACCGCAACAACTTCTTAATGCAATTGGCATATCCTCCATTTTATGTTACATTTTACCACGTCCTAGACAATAAATCATTATATTATGAATATTATCAGGTTAAGCCTTCCAGCCTCATAGACAGTTTGATCCGAAGCATTGTAAACAATATTGTTAAGGGTTCGCTGTTTGGTTAGCGGAGCGCCGGATGATGCTGAAACAACGGCCATTCCCATCATCCCCTTTCCCTTTTATTGGACAGCTTACGGCTGTCTTATACATACTATGCTTGGCTTGTCCAAAGGTTCCAAAAAAAAATCAGGAATTAACTCTAAGCGGCTTCTTGGGGGGCGGCCACTCTTTAATCGTCCCTGCCATATATTCAATCAGCCGGTTAGCCTCTTTTCTTTTCTCTTCTTTCAGCTTCGGATCGATATGGGTCAGATTGGTGAGTGCTGTTGTCAGATCGAAGAAGGTATCGGCGATCGTTTTGCAGCAAGCGTCGCATTTTTCTACATACTTGATGTGAGCGTCCGGGTCATGTTCGGTTTTAAGGTTGTGGGTCGGCAGGGCGGGTTGACCGGCAGAGAAGGCTTCTGCTTTGACATTCTCCGGATTTGTTGGCATTGACGGGGTCTTAGCCTGCTCCTTTTTTAATTCGGAGATGGTGCTGTCGATCGCCTTCAGTCCTTTTTTAAATGCTTGATTCTCCTGAAGCGCCTGTTCCTTTTCCTGATTGGCCTTGTCTCTGTCCTGAAGTGCCTGCTGCAGCTTCTTGGTGGTCATACCGCCGACATCATTCTGCTCGATGAATTCCTCCCGCTCCTCTGCCGGTAAACCCAGAAGGAGGAGGGCCTGGGTGTAAGTCATATTCGACATTGATGTCGATTTTGACGTGTCCAATCCGTCAGAGAAGTTTGGCCCGTACTCTTGGTAGAGCTTTATCAGTCTTTCGGCAGTTTTCTGGGAATAGCTCACAGACTCTGCCAGCCAATTACCCCATTCCCCGTGTTTGACCAAATCCTTGGCTTCCAGCAAACGACGGCCGATTTCAATGGCACCGGCAAGCAGGATTTTTTTGGTTTGGCAAGTTATCATATTTATTTCAGCCGCAATGATAAGCGGCGTGCGTTCGGTGACCGGATTATCCATACCGCCCATCCTTTTATTATTCGTCTAAATACAGCATACGCAGATAGGCTTCAGATGGTGAGGGCTTAGTTTCTACTTATTAATGAAGCAGAACCCCGGCCAATTTTGATATGCTCCTCCTTGCACTAAACAGTTTTTGTTATTTGAACTGTCTACTACGAAGGGAGCATATCAATTGGGACGGTCTTTTTATTGCAGGAAAATACTTCCTTTCATCGAATATTAACAGAACAAGGGAGGGATTTATCTTGTTGTGCGAAAAAGATTATTTTGACGCTGCCGCAGTAATCTTCGCAGGTATGCTAAAAAATGATGCTATCGAAATGGAGTTTGTGCAAAACCCAAATCATCAACTCGAGATAAGATTTAAGACTGAAGGTTCAAAAGATTTTGTTTCATCAAGCGGAATTATGTCGGCGATTATTCGAAGCATAAAAACAACTGAAACCTAAACGGAAAATAAGAGCTTTCGGGCTCTTATTTTTATTTCTCCAAAACAAACGAAGACCTCAGAGATACAGTATTAAATTATAAATATTAATATACTAACGAATGAAATCTTTTTGAATAAATCGAATGGTAATTAGTTTAATATCAAATCTATACCAATTATTTGATTATTTTTTTTGTTTTTAATTAAGATTATATCGTCGCATTTTTTAATAAAATACCTTATTGCAATTGATTCACGTAACTTGTCTGTGTATGTCCAACCATATGGAGTGAGGCAAATTTTTCGTTCTCTCGCATAACATCTCAGTAAAAGATCCCAAGTTGAATCAAAGGATGGGCAATTGATAGGTTTTATCATCTCAGGATTAACTTTATAACAAAGTGAGCCTTCGGTAGGCGGATCAGGATAGGCTGGATTATCCAGATACAAGTCCAAAATAGTCGGTTCTAAATTGCTATTTTTAAATAATAATTGCATTAATTGGGCAGAATCGGGCTTCACTTGCCGAAAAATTAAAGTTCTGATCTCTCCTTGTTTACTTTTTATTGCTTGAACCTTTTCATAATGAGGCGCCAATTCCGTCAAAACATACTGACAAATTTCCTCGTCAGGAACTGGGATAGACGTATATAAATTTAATATACCAGCTGCAGTTGGGCCGAGAAAAAATTGACAAAAAGGAGAGAAGGATTCTGGTACTTCATTTTGATTAATTGCTAAGTCAACTAGATCTCTGGAATCGCTAGTATTAATTACGTTTTTCATAAGAGTTTCTTTGTCTATCTCAACTGTCCAACTCATATAATTAAACCTCCGCAATCTGCCAGGCTAGGATATTAATCTAGCCTGGCAAAAATTATATCCACGTAGTATAAGTATATACTATTAATTGACGTAAACGGGACTTAAATCTACCAGTTGGATTAACTCATAATTAGCATACCTACCCATAGCTATACCACCAAATGTCGCTGTGTAATATCCTCCTGATGATACCGTGGTTGATACTTGGTCTAAAAATTGAGACACAGATGGATTAAACCATAAAGTATTAGCTCTTGTTACTAATGGTATTTCAAGTTCTAAGTTAGGATTTACATAATAGAAGGTAGCAGCCCATTCCGCGTAACTTACCATATCAATGAAAAAATGAGCTGTAATGTTACAATTCACGGTTCTGCCAGAGTGAGTCATGCCTCCGGTAACATATCCTCTTACTCCACTTAACGGTAGCGAGGCAAGAGATTTTACTGGATCGCTAGACTCTAACGAATTAGTTGATGTTGTTGTGTCTTTTTCAACAATAAGGGCTAACCCTTCGTTGGGATCTAGTCCATACTTCTTTAATACTTTACGGTCTTTTGTCTTGGAGTAATCTTCTACTAATTGAGTAACTTGATCTTGTGTTAAGACTGCATGTTTTGATGACGTATCAACAGTTTGTGCACTTGCAAAACAAGGTATAGAAAGTGTGAATATAAGAGTTAAAACTACAGCGATAAACTTTTGGGAAAACATTTTAGGCATAATGGAACCTCCTTAATTGGATAACTCATACTACGTTGATAATAGCATTAATTGGTGGTGAAGGTGTGGCAAAAGAAAAAAATCCTCTAAGAGGTAAAGCTCTTGAGATATTCCAAGAGTCTGAAGGAAATATAACCAATCGTGAGATTGCAAATATACTTGAGATACCCGAACGTACCGTCAGCGTATGGAAGCTACGGGACAAATGGAACGATCAAATAGGTTGTAGTACTTCAATTTCAAAAAACTGTAGTACTACAAAATGTAAGCACGGCGGCCAGCCGAAAAATAAAAACGCCAAAGGCCATGGGGCTCCGGTCAAAAACAAGAATGCGGAGACTCATGATTTTTTTAGTAAATACCTCCCGGATGAGACACTGGAGATCATGCAGGTGATCCAGGAGAAGCACCCGCTGGACATCCTTTGCCAATCTGGCCGATGCCAATAAACAAATTGAGGCCTTTAAGGGCATGGATATTGAGGGCATTAAGGGTGCAGCTGACGAGTGGAAAACCAAGTATGAGACTTCCAAGACAGAAGCAGACAAAGAGCTTAATAAGCTGAGGTTGGACGATGCGGTCGAACGAGCTCTAATGGCCGCAAAGACCAAGAATCCGAAGCTGGCCAAGGCGGCTCTGGACATGTCTCTTATTAAATTGGACGGGGAGACCATCCTCGGGCTGAATGAACAGCTTGAGAAGCTTAAAGCGAGTGACGGGTACCTCTTTGAAGAAGTCGGCAATGAAGACAAAGGCGGCTCATCCTTCAGGGTTGAAAGTGGCGGAAAGAGTACAGCTTTGGAACAGCCAGAGTAGAAGTAAAAAAAGCCTCGAGGGAGAGATCCTTCGGGGCTTTTTTGCGTTTATGGCTACATTTAGGGCTGTAATATCTTATTTTATGCTTTCAACATCTAATGAATAACCAATTACTTCTCCAACATCGGTAATAGTTCCAATCACGGTGACTTTTTGTTTGTTTGTAAATTTGGCTACTGTAGCTTTCTGTTCTTCAGTTATGTAACACATGACATTGAATAACGAATAACTATCATCCAAAGGGCCAATGGAAAAATATTTACCACTACTATCAATATTCGATAATTGACCGGTTATCTCAACATATTTTCCTTCCTGTCTAGTTCTCATCATACTAGACTTTACGCTCTGGGTGTACTGATCAATATCAAGGCCATGGTTGCCGGTTGCTCGAGTTGAGAATACCCTTCAAGCCTTGCCTGTATAACCGCGCGCTGTCGTTCCGGAAGCGTTGAAATGATCTCATGTAGTACAACCTTTAGCCGATTTCTGACCATTTCGTCACTGATTTCATCTTCGAAATTGGCTGTCGGGTCCGGAAGCGTATCAATAAGCAGAATTGTATTTCCGTCGTTCCTGTTTATGGGGGTGTCAAGGCTGATCATACCCTTTTCGTGTTGGCTTTGTGCGGTTCTGCGGCGGTCTTTATAACCCCATATAATTTGTTTAACGATGTATGTCGCCAGGCTGGCCGAACCTTCTTCACGGAATTTGTTTACCTTTTTTATCATCATAAAAAAGGCTTCCTGCATTTCATCATCAAAATCTTGTTCACGACCACGACATAAACGGCGGACAGTATAGCGAATCAGTCTATGATTTTGCAAATACAGAGCTTCCAGGGCGGAAGGATCGCCATCATGGTACAGCTTGACCAGTTCTTCGTTCGTCAGATAGTTTTCACGATCCCGACCCCCTTCCTGTTTATGGTGAAGCACCACCTGACCCCAGGAAGTCTTCGTCGTCGTCATAGTCCTTAAATATGGGAACGGCTGTCTTTGTTGCTTTATAGCCGCCGCGATCCCGTTCCTTTGACAGCCAGTTATTTACAAACCTAAGAATCCCGCTTCTGGTCTTTCTCTTTGAAGGATTGGCGTCCAGCCATCCCTTCATTTTCCGAAGCTCCTGTTGAACATCTACGGCAGGATACAGCTTCGACCATTCCGCGATTTTTGCTTCCGCGATCCCGTATTCGCTCTTATCATTTAAGATCAAGGAAATAACGTGATCAGGCGCCGGCCGGCATGAAGCGGCTTCCGCTCCGTGCAAACATTCTTCTTCTGGTTCGGAATCCTGATTTCTGGTTTCTGGTTCTTTATTCGGGAACCCTTTCGGGAATCGTTTCGAAACTATTTCAGTAAGGGTTTCTAAAGGCTTTTCAATGCTTGTATGCCTCTCAGAACATCCTTTTGGTACGGTTAAGTGGTACCATGGAGCCCATTATCTTTTATGCAAGGGTATAGAAAAAACCACAGGCGAGCTGGGGCTTAGTTTCCTTGCATATAATTTGAAAAGGGCAATTAATATGGTAGGAACAAAGAAATTAGTGGCAGCAATGAAGGCTTGATGGCCTTCTTTTTTTTGTATTTTTCTAACTATAAACAAAAAAACGGTCAGAAAACCGTTAAAAATTTGCTCCGGAAAATTTCAAACCCGCATGAATAGCGGGTTTTTGGACGAATTTTGGTGGAGGCGAGGGGACTTGCACCCCTGTATCGAAAGACAATACCAAAAGCATCTACGTGTGTAGCTCTCATTTTAATTCTCGCTTCGCGGGACTCCTGAAAGCGGGATTCCTTTGAAGCCAGTCTGGTTAATCCTTGTTTTGGCCTCAGACGGTGGCCGCACAAGTTTTCCTGCTAATTTGACACCCTGGCCCTTCCCCGCAGGTTAAGAAGGCAGGATGTAGCAGCTTAAGCTGCTAAAGCGTAATTTGTTTTGTCAGTTATTGTTTGTCCGCTGTTTAACGAGGTCAAGCGGGATCTCGACACGCGACTCTTGCCATTGCTCCCCCGAGCGAGTCTAAAACGCCCCCGAGAAAGTGTAGCGATATCATTATACCATATCTCAACATTTTGACTAGTACCAACTTGAAAATCTTATTTAATGTTTACAGAAAATACAAATATCTTTCTTAAGAAGCATGATTCAGCCTATAGAACTTTATTTTTAATTTTAATTTAATTCTCTACTTAACAATTAATTTAAAAAACGATCTTAATTGTTAGATTTTTATTTTTGTCATCTCATGCTATCTTAAGCATCTTATTTTAAGGTATAATATTAGATGGTAATTTAACCATAGAGACTATGAATTTGTATAAAATTACTCGAGCAAAAATTCTTAAAAACACATTTTGCTGAGCTTAACTGAGGTAATATGAAAAAGATCTTGAAAAGAAGAATTTTTCTGGCTGCTTCGACTCTGATTATTGTATTCGCATTTGTCTTTATCCTATCGGATCAGATGGTTGCCAATTATATGGTCGACACAACTCCGGAGCATATCGATGCGCCTGGGGCGGGCTCCCGGGTCCTGATCATTGCGCCGCACCCCGATGACGAGACGCTGGGGGCGGGTATGCTCATCAAAAAGACGCTGGCTAACGGAGGTAAAGTAAAAGTGGTCCTTATGACCAATGGTGATGGTTATAGGGTTGCAGCCCATTTAGACTATACAAAAATAACGCTTACACCAAAAGAATATATCAATTTTGGCTATACGCGCCAGCAGGAATCAGTGAAAGCTTTGGCATCATCGGGAGTTTCTGAAAGCGATATTATCTTCCTGGGTTATCCTGACGGCGGACTTGCCTCACTATGGTCTTCCAACTGGAATTCAACGAATCCGTACACCAGTCCCTATACCCAAGCAGACCGGTCACCCTATACCGACAGTTTTAAGAAAAACCGCCTGTATTGCGGGCAAAATGTTGTCGCTGATTTATCACAGATTATTCACGATTTTCAGCCAACCGATATTGTCATGCCGCACCCGAATGATAAACATCCGGATCATTGGGCTAGCAATGCTTTCACGAAATATACGCTGACTGTGCTGAACTATTCTCCGCAGAAAGAGTGGCTTTATCTAATTCACCGCGGTTTATGGCCTAGCCTGGAAGCCGGCTCACAGCATAAAAAGGATCTTGCGCCGCCGGCCAAACTGCTTAAAACCGGCACCAAGTGGTATGCACTCGACCTAACTGATCAGGAAATAAGATTAAAGACCGAAGCGATCAAGCTGTATCATTCGCAGCAAAAAACACTGGGATTCCAGATGTCCTGTTTTGAAAAGCAGAGCGAATTATTCGGTCAGTATACAGATGCTAAACTAATCAGCGGCATGCGTATGGATTCGGACATTACGCCAAATGCCGGCAATATATTGATTCAGGACCCGGTTCAGGATAAACTGCTTTTGGATGTAGACAAAGGAGGCGATATCTTAGCTGTCCATGCAGAAATCTCCAAGGAAGGCAATTTGCATCTTATTATACAAACAGATCAAAAAATGATTAAGGAATTAAATGAATATCGTTATAATCTGGTCTTTATTAATAAAGAAAAGTCCTCGCACCTGACCCTCATCGTCAAAGGAAATGAGGTCTATGCGCAGGACCCAACTACAAATACAATCACAAGGGAGACTGTAAATATTTGTGTTTCAAATCAGGGCGGTATGTCTCATCTTATTATTAATCAATCAGCATTTCAGCAATTAGAATTTGGCCATTATGATCATGTCTTTATGGATGCGGAGTCCGCGTTTAATAACCACCTGATAGACAAAACTGCCTGGCGGATGATCGATACACGCTAGCTGCCGCTGGATGCAGCCGTTGCGGCACACGCAGCGCCGATCATTGCTGCGTTTTGAGCTGCGATGAGTGCTTCAATCGTCACAAAAGCATTGGTATAGATCACATCATTGCTGTTTTTGAGGCTTTCCAACATCGTGCAAGAAACGAGCGACGCTGCTGTAAGAAAAATAGTCTCCTTGCCCAACCAGCGGATATTTCGGTCTTCTCGGAGAACTTCACTCATTCCGAGCACCTCACGCGCAGCTCTCTGGCTTTTATCTTCAAGCAAGGTAAGCAGACCGAGTGTTCCATAGTTATTGGCGTAGACTTTTAATTTATTTTGACCGAAGAAATCATACAGGATGCGGCATCTTGCAGCTTTTGCCTTACTGTTCTCCTCACTCAGACTTAAGATGTGCGACAAGAATTGGAGTCCGTTTCCACGGCTAAAACCACATTCATGAAGTTCTTTGTACAGCTCTTCCATTTTAGCTATGATACTCTGTACGGGTTTATCCGAAGCTGCAAGCAGGATTGAGACAGCATAGTCGTCACCGGAAGTCAGCCAAGGGTGATGTTTCTTCATTTCGGTGAAAATCTCATAGGCTTTGGCAATCCGAATATCGGCTTTGCGCGGTTCGCAATTCAAGAGCAGTGTATAGGCGGTCACAGGCCTGTATGTGTAACTGCGAAACCCGTTTTCTTTAAGTCTTTCATCATAAGCAAGAAGAATATCCAGTTTTGTTTCCGGATCGGGAGAATTGACGAGCAGCAAGGCTGAATACAGAATGGATCTTTGTCTGAAACTCGAAAAAGAACCCAAATTCTTTTTGATATAGTCATTGACCCTTTCGATTTCTTTCCTGTCATAAACCTTGTCTTTGGCTACATAAGACAAAGCAATCAGCGTATTGATACTGCTTGAATTTTTCCAGCGAAAGTCCTTGGCAACCTGCTGATAGATGCTGATCAGATTTTCAGCTTTTTTCCGAAGATTACTGTCCATTTCCCCATCCCCTTTCCCGCGAACTAACCCTTGTTTCTGTCTCTTAAATCCCGTTCCATTTGCCTTTTGGCATCCCGCTCAGCCAGATCATCCCGCTTGTCATAAGTTTTTTTGCCTTTACACAGCCCAAGTTCAATTTTGGCCATGCCGTGCTTGAGATAAATCTTTAACGGGACAAGGGTCATTCCCTGTAGTTTGACCTTATCCCCCATCTTAATAATCTCGGTGCGATTAAACAGCAGTTTTCTCTTCCGCAGCGGATCATGGTTGAACCTGTTCCCTTGTTCATACGGGCTGATATGCATCTGATTCAGCCAGACCTCACCCTTGATAATTTCAGCATAACTGTCTTTGAGATTCACACGGCCGGCCCGGATTGACTTTATCTCGGTCCCCGTTAAGATGATCCCGGCTTCATAACTGTCCTCGACAAAGAAATCGTGCCTGGCTTTTCTGTTTTCAGCGATGACCTTAATTCCCTCAGCCAATCTATTTCCACCTCGCTGCTTTATCTATTAATAATATTACCCGTTGTTGACCGCTCAGGCAATGGGTATTTCCTTTAGATTATTTTGAAAAAAATCAGTAAACCGACCTATGGGACCAGCAGCTGACGCTTTTCTATAAATTCCCGTATTTTTTGGGCCAATTCGTCCCGCGCTGCGCTCAACGGCAGATAGTGATCCTCATCTTTCCAGTAAACTGCATCGCAATAGCGGTCTCCGATGTTCTTCTGAATAAATTCACCGCTGGACGGATGGACTGTCCCGTCAGCCATGCTCTGGACCATAAGCGTCGGACAGCTGATTTGGGGCAATTTTCCTTTCATTCGTTCAATGGCTTGGTTTAAAGAAATAAAAGATATCACCGGTACCTGAATATAGGAAAAATGGGGGAGTCCCTCGCTGTTCAGGCTGATCTCAGCGGTTTTATGCGGTTTGCCAACATATTCTATTTTTCCTATCAAGCTTTCGGCCTGATGCAGCTTTTCATCAACATAAATAATCGGGGCATTGATGGAGACTGCACCGTCGATCCTGCCCTGAGCAGCCAGAGACAGTGCCAGCAATCCGCCCATGGAATGTCCGACGGCAAGGACTTTCTGATACGTTTTCTTTAATTGCTCAGCTGCTTCGGCAACAGCTCGCTCCCAATCCTGCCAGGATGTCTTCTTCAAGTCTTCTATTGAAGTTCCATGGCCGGGAAGAAGCGGGGCCTGGACTGTATATCCCCAATTTTTCAATCTCTCACCAAGTGGCTTCATATCAATCGGGCAGGCTGTAAAGCCGTGAATCAGAAGGATCGCCGTGCTTCCGCCTGAAAAGTAAAAAGGTTTGGCCAGCTCTTCTCGTGTAAACATGCTTCTCCCTTCCACTTGCCAACATCAGGCAATAATGTCCTTATCGGTTTATTTAAACAGATTTTTTTGCCGAATGCAATGTCTTTGATTTTATGATGGTAAATTAAGCTTTGATGATAGTCTTAAAGAATAAATAAAAAGATTTAAGATAAATAAAATTCATACAAAAATAGAAATGGAGATGCTTTAAAGGCATCTCCATATATTTCACTTGAAAACGATGTTTGACGGACCTAACCTCTTAGTGAAGGAAAGGAGCAATGATCAGGGAAATCGTTCCCATAACTTTAATCAAAGCATTCAGGGAAGGACCGGCAGTATCTTTGAACGGATCGCCAACAGTGTCGCCGATAACAGCTGCAGCGTGAGCAGGAGTCCCCTTGCCGCCATGGTGTCCGGATTCAATATATTTCTTGGCATTGTCCCAGGCCCCGCCGGCGTTGGCCATGAATACGGCCATCAGGAAGCCGGCAAATGTACCGCCTGCGAGCATTCCACCCATGGCACTCTTGCCTAAAATAAATCCAACAAGTACCGGTGTGCATACGGCCAGTAAACCAGGAGCGATCATTTGTCTGATTGCCGCTTTGGTCGAAATATCAACGCAGGCCGCATAATCAGGTTTCGCTTTGCCTTCCATCAGTCCGGGGATTTCTCTGAACTGACGGCGGACTTCAGCAATCATGTCAAACGCAGCTCTTCCGACCGCCTGCATCGCAAAAGCGGAGAACAGGAACGGCAGGGCAGCACCAATAAATAGACCGATAATCGTCGTCGGCACAAGAATGTCAATGACCTGAAGGTCGGCAAGTTCAGCAAACGCGTTGAACAGAGCCAGCGCGGTAATTGCAGCTGATCCAATCGCGAAGCCTTTAGCTACGGCAGCTGTGGTATTTCCAACAGCGTCAAGTTTATCTGTTGTTTTACGCACACTCGGATCGAGTTCAGCCATTTCGGCAATACCGCCGGCATTGTCAGCCACCGGTCCGAAAGAGTCAATCGCAACGATGATTCCCGCTGTGGAAAGCATCGCCATTGCAGCCATCGCAATGCCATATATACCCGCAACCTGATAAGCCACCAGGATCGCAGCACAAATCGTAATGACCGGCAAAGCTGTACTTTTTAGACCGACAGCCAAACCCGTGATGATGTTCGTAGCTGCTCCGGTTTCGGAGGCCTTGGCAATCGACTGGGCCGGTTTCTTTTCATTGGATGTGTAGTACTCCGTGATCAAACCAATGATAATATTTACTGCAAGACCGCAGATAATGGCTAAAAATATCCTGTTTGGTGTGAGTACGAGTCCGGATTCTGTGACATAAGTTGCCGGCATCAGCAGATGGACTGCGGCAAAAGAACCAATAGCTGTAATCACATTTGTTCCCCAAAGGCCCATGTTCAGAGCCATCTGTGGATTGGCCTTTTCTCCTGTGCGCACAAAGAAGCTGGCAATAATCGAGGCAAGAATACCGATCGCACCGATAATCAGGAAGATAGACTCCCCAATGCCATGACCGCCGAAGACCGAAAAGCCGATCAGCATGCCGGAAATGGCGGTTGCAGCATAAGATTCAAACAAGTCGGCACCCATACCTGCTGTATCGCCAACGTTGTCACCGACATTATCAGCAATAACTGCCGGGTTACGCGGATCATCTTCTGGAATTCCGGCTTCAACCTTCCCTACAAGGTCAGCTCCAACGTCAGCAGCCTTGGTAAAGATACCTCCACCGACACGGGCAAACAGTGCAATCGCACTTGCGCCAAAAGCAAAGGAGTTGATTGTTTCAGCATCACCAAAGATCATAAACAGCCCGGCAACACCTAACAGACCCAGACCAGCCACCGAAAATCCCATAACTGCGCCTGCGCGGAATGACACGCCGAGTGCTTTGTTCAAACTGGTACGGGCAGCTTCTGTTGTACGGGCATTGGCTCTGGTCGTAATCCCCATGCCGACATAACCTGCAGCACCTGAAGCTACTGCACCAACCAAGAAGGACAGTGGTGCCGCAGCGTTACCTTTTAACGCAAATAAAGCAATAAAAATAATGATAACAATCGGAATAAGCGTTCTGTATTGACGGTTCAGATAAGCCATCGCGCCGACTTGAATCGCTTTGGAAATTTCTTTCATTTTGTCATTTCCGGCGCTCTCCTTAAGTACACTTTTTGCAAAAAACAATGCCGCGAGCAGTCCGATAATTCCTGCTCCTACACCCAATAAGGGTATCTGTGAGAAATCCATTCCTACTACCTCCTAATAAATAACCACACGAAGTATGTTCCACGCAGCCTGGTGTGTTGACCTTATTTCATACCGAATAATCCGCACAATTGCGGATAAATCTGCAGGGCACGGGATCTTGCTGTTATCTTATTTTAAAAACAAGGTCAGCCCTAGTGAACTTACAAGGAACAAAACGGCAAATACAACACCAAGTTTGGCGAATAAGCCTTCCTTTCCTTTGGCAGCCTTACCGAAAAATTGCTCACCCGCTCCGGTGATCGAACCGGAAAGACCAGCGCTTTTTCCTGGCTGCAGCAGAACTGTGGCGATTAACCCGAGAGAACTGATGATCAAAATTACAACGATTGCTATTGTCATATTTTCACCTCCCTCAAAGGTTTAAACCGTTATTTTACCCGGCTTTAACTATTTACAGCATATGTTTCCCTGGTCGGCATAAAATAGCATGTTTGTCTGATTATGGTCAGTATTGCTATTTTAGCACAGCCCCAGTGTTGACGCAAGGGAATACGGCCTGAATGGCCGATTATTGCGGATGGAATGCCCATAGCCGATTGTGGATGGACCCAGGACTGATTATTTCAGCACGGCTCTGCCTTTGTAGATAGCGGTTAACCCGAGTTCTTCCTCAATCCGGAGAAGTTCATTATATTTAACCAAACGGTCCGTACGAGCCGGCGCGCCTGTTTTCAGCTGTCCAGCATTGACTGCTACGGCAATATGGGCCAAAGAGACATCTTCTGTTTCTCCGGACCGATGGGAAATAACCGTGGTATAGCCGGCTCTTTTAGCTATCTCTATCGTATCGAGGGTTTCGGTCAGGGTGCCGATCTGATTCAGCTTGATTAAGATGGAATTCCCGCACTTCGCCTGAATTCCCCGGCTAAGCCGTGTTGGATTCGTAACAAACAAATCGTCCCCGACAAGCTGGATTCTGTTGCCGAGCCGTTGGGTGAGTTTAGCCCAGCCGTCCCAGTCTTCCTCTGACAGGCCGTCTTCTATCGAGACAATCGGAAATTTGCTGCATAAGTCTTCATAATAGGCGATCATTTCGTCCGCGGTTTTCGTCAATCCTTCGCCTTCCAGAACATATAGGCCGTTTTTATACATTTCGGTAGCTGCTGCATCAATCGCCAGTGTAACCTCTTCGCCCGGTTTGTAGCCGGCTTTTTGAATGGCATCGACAATGACTTCCAAAGCTTCGGCGTTGGAAGCAAGGTTCGGCGCAAAGCCGCCTTCATCTCCGATTGCGGTTACCAGACCTTTCCCCTTTAAGACGCTCTTAAGGGTATGGTATATTTCCGAGCCCATTCTCATCGCTTCGGCAAAGCTGGCTGCTCCGACCGGCATAATCATAAATTCCTGAATATCCACATTGTTGTCGGCATGTTTGCCTCCGTTCAGGATATTCATCATCGGCACGGGAAGCTCCTTGGCATTAATGCCGCCGATATACTGGTAGAACGGCAGGCCGAGATAAAGAGAAGCCGCTCTGGCTGCAGCCAACGATACGCCCAGAATGGCATTAGCTCCAAGCTTGCTCTTGGTTTCCGTTCCGTCGATCTCTTGAAGCGTCCGGTCGATCCCCGGCTGATCAAAGACATTGAGTCCTTCCATTTCCAGACCAATCACGTCATTGACATTGTCAACAGCCTGAAGAACGCCTTTGCCAAGATAACGGTTCTTGTCCCCGTCGCGCAGTTCCAGAGCCTCAAAAGCTCCGGTGGAAGCGCCGGACGGCACAGCAGCCCGCCCCATGGTGCCGTCTTCCAGCACAACATCTACTTCAACAGTCGGAAAACCTCTGGAATCAAGGATTTCCCGTGCAATTACCTGGTCAATAAAACTCATCATAGTCACTCCTTCATTTTTTTTGATTTTTTTGGGTATACGTTATTGCCAGTACCTTGGTAGTGGGTATACACCTGGGTTTGTTTGCCATGGATACTAGTATAAAAGCAAGGATTTACCAGTCATTTCCGCCGGAATATCAAGCTTCAGCAACTTCAGCATCGTCGGTGCAATATCGCAGAGACTTCCTCCCTCCCGGAGGGTGCGGTCTTTATACGTATCATTCACCAGAATGAACGGTACCTTATTGGTCGTATGCGCTGTAAACGGTGAATTTGTTTCCTGATCAATCATGCACTCGGCATTTCCATGGTCCGAAGTAATTAACACAGTCCCGCCTTTGGCCTGAACTGCATCAACGATCTTCCCGATACAAACATCGACAGCTTCCAAGGCCTTGACTGCCGCTAGAAGATATCCGGTATGCCCGACCATATCGGCGTTAGCAAAATTTAAAACAATTACATCATATTGATCGTCCCGCACTTTGCTAAGCAGGGCCTCGGTGATGCCATAGGCGCTCATTTCCGGCTGCAGGTTGTAGGTAGGCACTCCCGGTGACGGAATCAGACAGCGGTCTTCTCCATCTTCAGGTTCCTCTATCCCACCATTGAAAAAGAATGTTACATGCGCATATTTTTCTGTTTCAGCGATGCGAAGCTGCCTTAGACCTTTGGCTGCCAGAGCCTCGCCAAGTGTATTTTCGAGGTTTTGCGGCGGAAAAACCACCGGACAGTCAAAGCTGGCATCGTACTCGGTAAGGCAGACATAATGCACCCGGGGACGGTTTGTCCGTATAAAACCTTCAAAATTTTCTTCAATAAACGCCCGGGTAATTTCTCTGGCCCGGTCTGCCCGAAAATTAAAGAAAAGCACACTGTCGTCGTCTTCAATTACCGCCACTGGACGGCCTGATTCATCCGTGATTACGGTCGGGTCAACAAACTCATCGACAATCTTTTTGTCATAAGCATTCTCTACAGCTGCCAGAGCATTACAGGCCATCGGCCCCTCTCCGGCTACAAGGGCTTTATATGCTTTCTCGACTCTGTCCCAGCGCTTATCCCTGTCCATCACATAATAACGCCCACTAACTGTAGCAATTTTTCCTCTGCCAAGCTGTTTCAGTTTATTTTCCAGCTGCCGGATAAATTCCTTGGCGCTTTGGGGAAGAACATCTCTGCCGTCAAGAACCGGATGAATATAAAGCTTCTCTACACCGGCCTCAACCGCCATGTCCAGTAATGCAAACAAATGACGGATATGGGAATGGACACCACCGTCCGAAAGCAGCCCCAGCAAGTGAAAAGCTTTTCCGGAATCCCTGGCTCGGGTCATTGCTTCGTGCAGCACTTCATTCTTGACAAGGTCTCCTTCGTCCATTGCCTTGAAGATCCGTGTCAGTTCCTGATAGACGACCCGGCCGGCGCCAATGTTTAAGTGGCCGACCTCCGAATTGCCCATTTGTCCTTCCGGCAATCCCACTGCAGCACCCGAAGCGTTAAGCAGCGTATGTGGATAACTTTCCTGCAAACGGGAAAAATTCGGGATCTTTGCAAGCAGCGTTGCATTTCCATTCTTTTCTTTGCTACAGCCCCAACCGTCCAGGATCATCAGCAGGAGCGGCCTCCCTGTTGCCTCGGACATCAAAATCACCTCACGCTGCCAATCAGTTCAGTAAATCCAAGGAAGTCCAGACTTGCTCCACCGACCAGCGCGCCATCAATATCCGGCTGATCCATCAGTTCGGCGATATTGGAAGCCTTGACACTTCCACCGTATAAAATTCGTATTTCCTGAGCGGCTTCAGCGGCGAGCCTCGCCAGGGTGGCACGGATTGCGGCACACATTTCCTGGGCATCCTGCGGAGATGCTGTCCTGCCTGTTCCGATAGCCCAAATGGGTTCATATGCAACAACAATCTTTCTGATTTCTTCGGGACTCAACTCCCTGAGGGCATTCTCAACCTGCCCTTGTACAAAGACTAGGGCCTGACCTGCTTCTCTCAAAGCCAGGTTTTCACCAACACACAGAATTGGCGTCAGTCCAAAGTCCAGTGCGGTCTTGACTTTTTTTGCTATAAGCGCGTCATCTTCTTTAAAATATTCCCTGCGTTCCGAGTGGCCGATAATCACATAGGTACAGGCTAGCTCTGTCAGCATAAGTGGCGATATCTCCCCGGTATACGCACCCTGTGTCTCATAATACATATTTTGGGCGCCAATATGGATGATGCTCTCTTCAAGTTCATCCTTTAAGGCTGCCAGCGCAGTAAACGGCGCACAAATTACCATTTCCGCGTTTGTTCCATTTTCCAGTTTCTCCAAACTTTCCAACAGTCCCGCGGCAAAATCTTTGGCTTCCTGCACCGTCTTATACATCTTCCAATTACCTGCAATGATCGGCTTTCTTGTCATCAGAGACCCCTCCCATAGCTTTTTTATCTGTAATATATTCCTATGCCTGATATTTTTATATCTTATTTTGTGATATTCATATCTCGTAGACTGATTCTTTAAATTCCGCTAATACCTGAAATTGAGTCAATTTCAGTTTTCAGTTTTTTCTTTTAGTACTGCTACACCCGGCAGAATCTTTCCTTCCAGGAATTCGAGCGAAGCGCCCCCTCCGGTAGAAATATGCGTCATTTTTTCTGCCACACCTACTTTTTCCACAGCAGCAACAGAGTCCCCACCTCCGACAATCGTTGTTCCCTGGCATCCAGCCAGCGCCAGCGCGATTTGTTCCGTGCCCCGCGCAAAGTTTTCCATTTCAAATACGCCCATCGGGCCGTTCCATATGACAGTCTTCGCAGGCAAAATCGCCTCTGCAAATAATTCAGCACTTGCCGGGCCAATATCCAAAGCCATTTCTTCCGGAAGAATGTTGGAGACCTCTGTAACTCTGAACGGGGCGTCCGCTTTGAACTCCAGCGTAACGACTACATCCTGCGGGAGCATTAATTTTACGCCGGTACTTTCGGCCTGCCGGAGAAGTTCGGCGGCCAGTTCCACCTTGTCCTCTTCAATCAGTGATTTCCCGACTTCCAGCCCCTGGGCCTTCAGGAACGTATTGGCCATCCCGCCTCCGATGATCAGAACATCCACCTTTTTCAGCAGATTTTCTATGACACCGATTTTATCACTGACCTTCGCTCCACCAATAATCGCAGCAAATGCTCTGGTTGGCTGACCGAGCACCTGGCCAAGGATGTCCACTTCTTTTTTCATCAAGAATCCGGCATAAGCAGGTATATGTTGGGCTATCCCTTCAGTTGAGGCATGTGCCCGGTGCGCCGCTCCAAACGCGTCATTCACGTAGATATCGGCTAAGCCGGCCAGGCTGCGTGCAAAATCAGGGTCATTCTTTTCCTCTTCCTCATGAAATCTGACATTTTCCAGAAGCAAAACCTGCCCATCTTCCATATATTCAACCAGCGCTGCAACCTTGGGCCCGATACAATCAGGAGCGAGCTTCACTTCGGTGTCCAACAGAATGCTTAAATGGGCTGCTGCAGGTGCCAGTGAATATTTGGGATTGACTTTGCCTTTGGGTCTTCCGAGGTGGGAAGCCAAAATGACTTTAGCACCGTTTTCTTTCAGATAACGAATCGTCGGAAGTGCAGCCCTGATTCTGGTATCATCCGTAATATTTTGCTGATCGTCCATCGGCACATTAAAATCCACGCGTACGAAAACACGCTTTCCCTTTACGTCTATTTCATCGATTCCGATTTTATTC
Source organism: Dehalobacter sp. TeCB1 (assembly GCF_001707455.1). Taxonomy (NCBI): domain Bacteria; kingdom Bacillati; phylum Bacillota; class Clostridia; order Eubacteriales; family Desulfitobacteriaceae; genus Dehalobacter; species Dehalobacter sp. TeCB1. The sequence continues at coordinate 22,244 of NZ_MCHF01000010.1, forward strand.
ATCGTTATATCTCCCTCTTTTTCTTTCATATGTTTGGAGAACAGGTTTAGTTTCCCTTTTCCCTTATTTTCTTATTCGGTCGTATGCTCAGAATATCATTTCCCGGATTCCTTCTGTTCAAATGAACATATTTGTTTGTTTTTATGTTTTATTTTAACATGTTTTTGTTTGTTTGCGCATGTTTTTTTCATTAGGCAATTCATATTCACAGAATCTTCGTTCGGCATTAGGCCACCATCAAAAAAACTGGCCGTAGCCAGTTTTTTGAGATAAGCTTACCAGCTTTTTTTCGATTTCCAAAACTCCGGCGTTAGAAAGACCAGCAGGGTAAAGAGTTCCAGCCTGCCCAGCAGCATACACGCTGTCAAAACAATTTTCCCGAAAGGTTCGATCGGTGCATAGGTAAACATCGGTCCGACGGCGCCAAACCCTGGTCCAACGTTGCTGAGATTCGCAATAACTGCCGACATCGCATCAAAAGGCTCCAGACCTGTACCGGCCAAAAGAATAGACCCGATAGCAAATGTCAGGAAGTAAACGAAGAAAAACCGTCCCACATTACTCAGCACTGTCGTGTCAATTACTTTATCCTGAACAACAATATTGATTACCAGGCGTGGATGGATCGCTTGTCTGAGCTGAGCCAGACCCATTTTGACCAATAAGATCACTCTGGACACTTTTAAACCACCGGCAGTGGATCCGGCACTCGCGCCGATGAACATTAAAAAAAATAAAATCAATTTCGCCAGCCCCGACCACTGGTCAAAATCAGTAGATGCAAATCCGGTAGTCGTCATCAGCGTTACCACTTGAAAGACGGAATGTCTCAGAGCAGCAAGTGATCCCCAGCCCTGCTGGATGACAAGTGAACCGGTGATAATGAGCGTAGACACAACAACTATTAAAAAATAATATTTCAATTCCGTATCTTTGAGCGGACGCAAAGAACGTTTCCGCCAAGCCTGGACGAAAAGACTGAAGTTTGAACCTGCGATAAACATGAAAATGGTCACAACAAGCTCAATAGGGAAAGAATTGTAGGCAGCAATACTTGCCGAGCGCGTGGAGAAGCCACCTGTCGCCACAGTGGCAAAGGCATGGTTCACCGCATCAAAAAGGGACATCCCCGCGAACAACAGCAGCACAATCGTCGCCACTGTAAGCCCTGCGTAGATCCCCCAGAGAATCAGCGCAGTATCTTTGATTCTCGGAACAATCTTCTCGGAAATCGGTCCAGGGACTTCGGAGTTAAAGATGTGGACTGCCCCAATGCCAAGGTTCGGGAGGAGTACAATAAACATCACGATGATCCCCATCCCGCCCATCCAGTGGGTCAGGCTGCGCCAGAAAAGAATACTCCTGGGCAGAACCTCCAGATTACTCAATACGCTTGATCCCGTCGTTGTCAGGCCGGAAACCACTTCGAATAACGCATCAATATAGGTTGGAACGACGCCGGAAATAATAAAAGGCAGCGCCCCAAACAGCGACGCAAAAATCCAGGCTCCCCCGACAACTGCAAAGCCTTCCCGCACGCTAATTTTGCCTTCAACTTTTCCATGGAAGCGCATAACTGTTCCGACAATGACGGTAATGCAAAAAGAAATTAGAAAAGCCCAGCCGACCTTCTCTTGAAAGAACAGCGCAACAGCAATCGGAATAACCATGGCAAAACTGTAGGCAATCAAGAACCTTCCCAAGATATTTTCCAGCAGCGTAAAATTCATGATCCTGATTCTCCGTTAAAAGAATTTATTGACCTTAATGATCGTATCAGGCAGTGCAAAGATTATCACCTGGTCACCGGGCATCAGAACAGATTCACCGTTTGGCACGTAAACCCGACCTTGATGCAGGACTGCTCCAACCAGACAATTGTAGGGAAACCTGACCTCTTTCAGCTTCTTGCCGGCAACTTTGGACGTCGGAGATATGCCGATTTCCATAGCCTGCGCTTTGGCGCCTTCCAGCAGAGCCACGGAAATAAATTTACCCCTGCGGACCTGGCTCAGAATAAAACCGGCTGTGATCAATCTTGGCGATAAGACAGAATCCACGCCTACCTTTTCCATCAGGGGAATATACTCCGTTCTTCCTACCCGGCAAATTGTTTTCTGGGCGCCCAGATCTTTGGCCATCAGGGCCAGAAGCAGATTCAGCTTATCGTCATCTGTCAGACAGACTACGGCATCGGCATCTCCGACCCCTTCTTCCATCAGCAGATCGACATCGGTTCCCTCTCCGCAGTACACAGTTCCCTTTTTGAGGCTTTTGGCCAAAGCCTGACACCGTTCCGGATTCTTGTCGATCACCTTGACGATCATACCTGCCTTTTCGAGCAGAACGGCCAGATTGCGGCCAATTCGGCCGGCTCCAATGAGCATGACTTTCTTGACCGGGACCATCTTTTCGGTAAACTCATCCTGGATCTCATTTAAAGCTTGCGGATCGCCGACAAGAAAAACATTGTCGCTTGGCTTCAGCATCTCCGCGCCGTTCGGTATAATCATCCTGTTTTTACGCAGGATACCAACAATCAAAATATCTTTCGGAAGATCCAGTTCGGAAATCGGGATATTTGTATGCGGTGATTCTGGCCGGATCCTTACTTCCAACAACCTGACTTTACCATCGGCAAAGTCCTCGACCTCCAGTGCTGCCGGAATGAATAAGATCCTGCTTATTTCAACCGCGGTAACATGTTCAGGGTTAATCGTCAGATCGATCCCCAAAGAACGATGGAATTCGGCTTCCTCTTTACCAATATATTCGCTATTGCGGATTCGGGCGATTGTTTGATGTATTCCAGCCTGTTTCGCTGCCATACACGCCACCATGTTCACTTCATCACTGTCGGTGACAGCAATCATCAAGTCTGCCGACCGGACATCCGCGTTCATCAAGACCCTGGGGCTCGCTCCATTCCCTTGAATAGTCATGACGTCAAGGCTGTTCTGGATAATATTCCGGCGTGTTTCATCTTCCTCAATAACAATGACATCATGGTCTTCATCAACGAGGTACTGCGCCAGACTAAAACCAACCTTTCCAGCTCCCACAATGACTACCCGCACGTTAACCCCTCCGGTTCCTATTACTGTTTTAGAGCTACAATATAGCACAAACCAAAGATTTTCAACAGTGTTTTCTCATAATTTGTGAAATTAATTTGCATCTAATCCTGCAATATCTTGGCGATCCGGACAATATGCTCCCCAATTTTATACAGCCAGCTGTTCAATTCCTGCATACCTTGATCATCTTTGGAGATCCGGCAAGTCAGGCTGTTCTGAACTTGATTATAGATTTCGATAATACCCTGATGGGCTTCGATGATCAGCAAAGCAAGAGCCTGATCACCTCTTTCCAAATAGCGCAGCAGGGTTAAAAAATTGCTGGATACAGCGATGTATAATTCTCCGGCCTTTTCCTGATCAGTCTCTTCAGCCATTATCTGGGCAGCATGAATCCTGGTCCCCAGCCTGGCCATCACAATCAGGCTGTCGGCAATATATTCAAGTTCTTTAATGATCAACTGGTAGCTGTGGCTCTCGACAATTTGTTCCCGGGTCATATTCCGACGGAATAATTCCGTAAAGAATTTCGACAGTTCCTGATAGTGCCAGTCTACTTCCCGCTCCGTCCGTTCCAGCTCCTGAAGTATTTTTGTATCCCCGTAAAAGATGATACGCGGCAGTATTTGAACCATATTCTCAAGGATCTTATTCGCCACCCAGCGGATTTCCTGTCTTGCCTGGGTCAAGGCAACAGCCGGCAGTTCAGGAGCTGCCTTGGTAATATAAATAAGCCTTGGTTTTTTGCCTTCGTCCCTTCGCTGCGGGATCAGCTTAATCAGACATTTGCTTAAGATTTTGTTTAAAGGCAGAAATAGAATCACCATTAAGACTGCCGAAAAAAGATGCGTATTCGCTACCTGCCGGGGCAGGTCCGCAGCACTCCATTCGATAAACCGAGTAAAGTACGGAAAAAACGGCAGTAAGATTAACGCTGCAGCAAGACGATAAAGCGTGTTGGCTGCGGCTACCCTAACCGCATCGGCCCGTTCAGCGCTGAGAGAGGAAAACAAAGTCGTCAGCGTCCCCCCGATGTGAGCCCCCATGACCAGCGGGATGACCGATTCCACAGACAGCAGTCCGTGTGTGGAGAGGGAAATAAGAATTGCCAGAAACGCAGCACTGCTCTGCAGTAATGCTGTCACAACCATACTTATGGCTATACCGAGAATCGGGTTTGTCCCGAACTGGGAGAGGAACGCATCGACATCAGGCGAGCTTTTCAACGGTGAAAATGCTCCAGAAAGCAAAGACATGCCAACAAAAATACAGCCAAAACCGATCAGCGCTTGTCCGATGCTTTTGGCCAGCATGGTTCTGACAAGAAAAAACATGATAAATCCGATAAAAAGCAGCAAAAGTGCAAAATCCAGGATTGGGAAAGAGATTAATTGAATGACGATCGAGGTCCCGACCGCTGACCCCAGAACAACACCAAGCGCCTGGGTCAGCGTCATCAGGCCTGAATTGACAAATTCGACGATCATGACCGTTGTCGCGGTACTGCTTTGCAGCGCGACTGTCATCACAATTCCGAATAGGGTCGCTGCCCAAGGCTTTCTAGTTAAAGAGGCCAGGATGTTTTTCAACTTTTTCGCGGCAATTTTCTGCAGCCCTTCCGAAGTAACATTAACCCCGTACAGGAACAGTCCCAGTCCGCCTAGAAATTGCATTACCATCGTGATCGAAAACATTTGCTTTAACTCTTTCCTTTGCCAGGCTTTGGTTTGTTCTTATCCGTCTGAATCTTTTCGGCAATCTCTTCAATCTTGCGCAGTCTGTGATTGACGCCCGATTTACCGACTTTCGGGGTCAGAATTTCGCCCAGTTCTTTCAAGGTATAATCCGGAAATTCCAGACGCAGGCAAGCAATCTCCTGCAGATTTTCCGGCAGGGCTTTGAGTCCGATGGTCCTTTCAATCAGCCGAATGTTTTCTAACTGACGTACTGCGGCGTCCACCGTCTTATTCAGATTGGCAGTCTCACAATTAACGATCCGGTTAACTTGGTTGCGCATTTCTTTGATGATCCGGATATTTTCAAACTCAAATAACGCCTGGTGGGCACCAATCAGCGCAAGAAACTCGACGATATGTTCGCTCTCCTTTAAATAAACCACATGGAAATTCTTACGGGTACTGACCTTCGCCTTTAGATCAAATTTGTTCAAAAGTTCGCTCAGGTCTCCTGCCAGAACCGGATCATTCGTGATAATCTCCATATGATAATTCCCCTCAGGGTTACTGATCGAGCCTCCGGCCAGAAATGCCCCGCGGAGGTAAGCCTTCTGGTCACATTTTTTGGCAATAAGTTTCTTATCAATTCCGGCCTGGATTTCTCCCTCTTCATTAAACAATCCGAGTCTTTGCAGATCACTCATCTCTCTGGGGTAAATCTTCACCAGGTAAGAATTGTTTTTCTTCAGTCTTAATTTCCGCCTGACCACAATATCGGCTGGCAGATGCAGCGATTCTTTGGCCAGGTTATATATTTTTCGCGCCACAGGAGCGCTTTCAGTGATCACGTTCAGGGAATATTTCTGATTCGCGCTGATCTGCAGTGTTCCATCCATGCGGATAAGCGAAGCCAGCTCAGCCAGCTCACAACAATCCTTCTGCAACTCCAGTCTGGCTAGTTCCTCTTTGGTTATGGCACTAAACGACATACCATCAACTCCGGCCCTTCAAAATAATATCCTTTTTCATCAACAGCGGCTTATATTTATATCGACTTAATTTTCCGATTTAGCAGATACGAATCAACCATGGCGACTCTCTCATTCACGGGCTTGAGACGGAATAACAGACGCAAAATTTCTTTAGCCAGCTTATCCGGATTATGCCGGACAACTTCCCCGCCGGTGTAAAAACTGCCTTCAAAGTAACGAACACCCAGTTTTTCGACCTCAGCGGCATCACCGTCCACAACCTCAGCTCCTTCTGCCTGATAGCGTTCCCTGACTTGCTGAGATATATTTTCTCTGGCAGCCAGCACCGCATCAACCAGATCCTTCCCAACATGCTCGATAATCACCTTCAAATGGTCGGCGACCGCATAATGGTCAGTCTCTCCAGGTTCCGTCATAATGTTGCAGACATAAATGCACGGAGCCTTGGCCGAAGCAATCTTGTCGCGAAGCCCTTTCACCAATAGATTCGGAATGATACTGGTATAAAGACTCCCCGGCCCAAGAACAATCAGGTCGGCATCTTCAAGCGCCGCTAAAGCTCCGGGCAAGGGCCGACAGTCCTGGGGCATAATATTGAGAACTTTGATCTTGCCAGGTGTCGTCCGGATGGCTGTCTCGCCGTTAATGAATCTACCGTCTTCAAAATAAGCATTCAGGGTGATTTGAGAAAGCGTTGACGGATATACTTCCCCGCGCAAGGCGAATACTTTGCCAATTTGCTCGATGCCTTTCTGAAAATCACCGAATCTTCCGGCCAGACCTGCAAGAAACAAATTCCCGAGGCTGTGCCCGGCCAGCGTCCCGGTATCAAAGCGATAGGAAAAAAGTTCTTCCATGATATCTTCTTTTTCAGCCAGAGCAACCAGACAGTTACGGATATCCCCGGGCGGCAGAATCCCAAGCTCTCGACGCAGACGCCCCGAGCTTCCGCCATCATCCCCAACGGTAACGATAGCCGTCAGATTGCTGGTATATTCTTTTAGCCCTTTCAGCAACGCCGACAGCCCGGTACCTCCACCGATAACAACAATTTTAGGTCCTCGCTTCAATTGACGGCGGGAATAAATCACATCGAGAATTCTATCTTCATTTTCCGGAATCAGCACGGAAATGATCGAGCTGATCATTTTTTTAAACGCAATAAAAACGATAGCCATACCTGCCAGGCAGGTAACGACCCCCGCCGGACCCACCATTACGGTATCTTTGCCGGCCAGCTGATAGATGATCTCCCGAAACTGCACTTCAATAAATCCGAGGGTTTCCCCGGAGCTGATGACCGAAAGTCCGCCGGCGACAAGAAATAAACCGAGGATTGCCAACAGAAAATATCTTTTTACACCTAAATTTGGATAGAACCATTTGCACATTTCCAAATATTTTTTCGGAAGTTCCATCTCGTCAAACCATTCCTATCCTTTGATATCTCTGTGGTTTATAACACAGGAGTAATTGTTCATCTGCAGGAACTCCGCTGTTTTCTCGGCAATTGCCACGGAACGGTGCTGCCCCCCTGTACATCCTATGCCGATGACCAGGTGACTCTTGCCTTCCTTGAGATATAACGGCAAAATAAATTCCAGCATATGAAAAAACCTGCCGATAAAATCAGCCGTGGTAGGATTCAGCAAAACATAATCCCTGACCTCTTTATCTTTGCCGTTCAGCGGTTTAAGTTCCTTTAAATAATACGGATTAGGCAGAAAACGGACATCGATAATTGTATCGGCATCCAGCGGTATCCCAAATTTAAACCCAAAAGAAACAACCGATACGGACATCCTGGCCGGATCGTATTCCTTTCCAAACAGATTCCTGATTTTTTCCTTCATCTGTACGGTTGTCAGGTCTGAACTGTCAATGATCTTGCTTGCATCCCCGCGTAAATCGGCAAGATATTGCCGCTCTTTGTGAATGCCTTCCAGCACATTTCCCTTCGGAGATACGGGATGCCTTCTTCTTGATTCTTTATAACGGTTGACCAGAACATCGTCCGAAGCCTCTAGGAATAAAATTTCGTATTGATATCCCGCCTCCTGCAGATCCTCGAGCGCCTGGTTTAAAGAAGAAAAGAAATCTCCGCCGCGTAAGTCACAGACAATGGCAGCTTTGTCTATTTTTCCTTGGGATTGGGCACACAAGTCAACGAACTTTTCAATAAGGCTCGGCGGAAGATTGTCAACGCAAAAAAATCCAAGGTCTTCCATACTTTGCAGGGCTTGCGTTTTTCCAGCCCCGGACAAACCGGTAATAATCACCAGTTTCAATGCTTCACTTTTCATAGCCTTTTCCCCCACCTGAATTGTTCCTTTCCTGATTATTTCGTTTGCTTGCCAATATCCGACGCATCCTGCTGAATACGAGCGAGTTCACTTTCCATATTGGCCCCTCCTGCAATATTCTGCCAGCTGGAATTTAGGAGGTCCAAATACGTCCAGTCGTTCACTGAACCCTCCAAATACCAGGCAGACTGCAAAGACAAAGCAACCTCTGACTGAAAACGCTTCGTCGCCGATTCGTAATACGCACTGTTAACAGGCAGCCTGCCGCCGGCTTGAAACATCGCCTCTTCCGCCGCCGGCTTCAGCAGTTCTTCTTCAACCAGCCGAATGGCGCTTTCCATGACAGGAATGGTCTTTATGGATGAATTAGCGATTCCGATCGTATGCTCCAGCAAAACCTGTCCCTTGGCTCCCAGTAAAGAATAGAAGGACAGACAGTCCCAGTTTCCACCTATGTTCGTCAGTCTGGTACTGTCACTGGCCCAGGTCAGCAGGTAACCGGTCTCACCCCCGGCAAACCGGGCTAAGGCCGCACTGTCCAAAAGCACTTGATTTTGCTGACGAAGCGCTGCAAAATTGTTGATAAAAGCCCGATTCTTCTGCGAATCCAGGGCTGGAACACCGTTGGCACTTAACGTTCCTCCCTCAGCCCTCCACCACGGACTGAGCAGCGACGCATTCAGACCCGGAACTGCGATGACGGAATGTTTCTCCCAGATTTCCGCCAGACTTGCCGGGGGCACCAGTACTTTATCTTTGCGGTAGTAGAGCAGTGGCACATCCGTAAGCCAGGGTGCTGCAAATGCTTGTTTATTATACGTAAAAACCGCTCTCGCCGCCGGATAGGCTGAGTCGATATCCGCCAGAACAGGTGAGACCGCCCCTTTTTTATAGAGCGCATCGAGGATCTGTCTTCTAGCAATCACAATTTCCGGCCCCTCTGCTCCGGCTTGGTAGTTCCAGACCTGCTGGACAATATCTGCCTCAGCAATTTTTTCACCTTTAACCGATACTTCGGGATATTCCTTATTGATTCTGGCAAACTGCGCAAGTAAAGCCTGTTCTTCTTTGCCGTCCAACGAATACCAGACAGAGATTACCGCAGGGGCGTCTCCGCCGGGTTCCCCCGGAGAGGGTCCCTTGGAACAAGCTGTTAAAGCCGTTAAGCTCAATATAATTATCATAATACACAGAAGTGCTTCCAGCCTTTTTTCCATTCAGAGCGATTTCCTCTCCACATACCTGATACAATATTACTAAAATATTCAAAAACCATTAGGGTAAGTCTAAAGGCCATAATACCGTTTCTCGGCTGTTGCGCATCCATTACGGAGACTAACCCGAGCAAATATTCGTTTCTTCTCCCCTTATTCTAATCCGTCCGCTGGAAAGTTACAAATACTACTTTCTGAGACTGTTTTTGTCAATTGATTTTCTATATGCTTTTAGGAGCTTCAACTTTCAACTTTAAAATACTGGGTCGGCTTTCGACCGTAGTAGAACAAATACCAGCCGCCTTTTCCCGGGGAATGTTCTGTAGTCCCTGTTGGAATATCCCGCTCAAAATATTCGATAGCCGTAGCTCTGATCCATTGCCTTTTATCCATGCCCTCAGACTCAGGAATCCGGTTCTGCCAAATCGGGTCCTTCCTTATCTCTTCTTTCCAACTTTTATCCTGGACAGTCTCTTCTGCTCTCTGTAGAAAATCAGGGATTTGCCCGGGACGTTCAGCGACAAAATAATCAAAACGCAGTGCTTCGCGCCAAAGTTTCCGATTCAGTGCGGTCCGGCCGTCCGGCTGTTCCATCAGAAATTCCCAGATATTCTCGAAGAGTGACCTGGAACTCCATTCTCTTTGGAACCAGCCCTTACCGTGCCAGTATCTGGCCAGAGCATCAAAAAAATCAAACGGGCTTTGCCGGTCAGCAAGAACAACTTCGAGTGAAAACTTAAACCTTCCAGAATTATAGTACCTTTCCAGAGTTTCTTCTATTCGGGCCAGGTCCAAAACCTGTTCGTGGCTCAACTCCCGTGTTTTCAAGACCGTATAGGGCGGATCCGGGCAGTATTTCAGCCCGTATTGGGTGCATTGCCTGCGGATTCCCGAACCCTTCAATACCTTCAGAAAACCAAGCTGCAAATGATTCGGTCTGAGATTAAAAACTTCATCAAATGACTTGCGGAATTCTGCCCACCCCTCATGGGGCAAGCCTGCAATAAGATCCAAATGAACCGGTATCCCGCAATCGTGCTGCAAATAACGAACCTTATCTTTCCAGTCCGCAAAATTCTGGGATCGGCGGATCGCTTTCAAAGCAGGTGGATGGGTGGACTGGACTCCTATCTCTAATTGAATCATTCCTGTCGGATAGTTCTGCAAGTACTGCAGCCAGTCCTGATCCAGCAAATCTCCGGCTATCTCGCAATGAGCCCGTGGAATGTCCCCAGACAATCCATATGTGCCCTCCGGTCCTGTTTTCTCGTACTCCCGTTCAGCTTCCTCTTTAAATAGGTCAAGAACTTGAAACCCGTGTGTTTTGGATGCGTTGAATGTTCTGTCCACAAATTTAATCGTCCGTGCCCCGTTCGCAAAAAGCTGCCGCAAAATAGGACGAAAACGCTCCGGCTGCAAAAACCGGACACCCTTGAAAGTGGACGAAATACAAAATTCACAGTTATACGGACAGCCCCTGCTTGTCTCGACATAAACCAGTTTCCCGCGAAAATCCTCTTGCACCGCGTAGGGGTTTGGCAGAAAATTCAGATCCACGGTATCCGGTGTCGCTGCATTCGTCACTACCATGCCACATGCATCCGTGCTGGTCATTCCCTGGAAACCATCCGAGGCAGTCATGCTGTTCAGGCCCTGGGGACCGCCGGCCTCTCTCCGCAGTCGCCAGACAACACCGGCGACATCCCGGGGAAGGCTGCCTTCGGACCAACCTTTAAGCAGCACAGGCAGAACCCGTTCGGCTTCCCCGGCAACGACCGCATCGAGCTGGGGGACCTCATTCATAAGACGATCACAGTCAAAAGATACTTCCGGCCCCCCAGCCAGAATGAAGGTATCGGGCAAGACAGGCCTCAACCTGCGTACCAGGGCCTTAACGGAGACAATGTTCCAGATATAGCAGGAGAAACCAAGGACATCCGGTTTCTCTTCAAATATTTCTCCGGCAATTTTGTCCAGATGCTCATTAATCGAAAATTCGCGGATACAGATTTCCCATTCAGTGTTTCCCTGTGTCTTCAGGACTTCACGCAGACCGCGAATGGCCAGATTTGTATGTACATACCGGGTATTTATGCCAACGAGCAGGATCTTCACATTAAAACTCCTTACCTGAATTCTTAGGCTGGATTTTTTTTGATTTATGATGGACCTTACAGAACAAATTTCTCGAAAACTTTGGCTACTCCGTCTTCTTTATTTGAAGCTGTAATATAATCCGCAATTTCTTTAAGTTCCTGATGGGCATTGCCCATAGCCACACCGATACCGGCAAACATCAGCATTTCCCGGTCATTGAAATTATCCCCAATCGCGATAATTTCTTCCGGCAAGATGCCGAAATTCGCGGCTAACGCCCTAAGCGCGCTGCCTTTGTTGACCTCTTTATCGATCATATCCAGAAAAATTGGCTTGGAACGCGTAAAATGAAGCCTGTCGGCATAGATCTGCCGCAGTTCTGCCGTAGCAGTCTGGAGATAATCCTCCCCGGAAATGCACAATATTTTTTCAGCACCTTCCGGCTCAGTGTGCAAAATTTGCAGCACATCCGTTTCCTGGACCTTTATTCCGGTCATTTCCTCATAGGCTTTGGAATATTGATTCCATTTATTTGTAAAGACTTCATCTTTGATAAACACCTGTGTGTAGACTTCTTTCGACTGGAGATGCTGAATAATCTTCATAGCTAATCCTGACGGAATCACTTTATGGCAGATGATTTCCCTGCTCAGGGAGTGCTCGATCAAGGCTCCGTTGCATGTAATAATCGGAACATCCAGACCCAGCTGGCTGGCGTATTTTCTGGCAGATACAGCCATCCTTCCTGTAGCAAGCGTAACCATTACGCCTTTGGCCACTGCGCGGCGGATGGCCTTGATATTCCCTTCAGAAATTTGCCACGCATCGTTAAGCAGTGTTTCATCCAAATCTATGGCAACAAGTCGGATCAATCTATTTCACTCCTTTGGTAGATTACACGAACAAATCGATACTATTATACCATAGAACTTGAGGGCCGTAGCCTTTTCGATTTTTAGGCAAGGTAGTCAGACGTATACGTATAACATACCAGAATTAGGGTTGACATGGTCCCGGTAGAAAAACTATAGTAGGATTATATAGAGAATTTGGCTTACGGCAAGCCTTTTGGCACAGGCGTAGGCCTTAGTTGCCCATAGATATATCAAAAAGCACCTAGGTTTTTTCACCGAAATCTGATATGTGAAATAGGATGAACGAGGTAATCTGATGACCAGCTGGCTTTTGGGCACGAAATTAGTGATCATTCTATATAGTATTTTTTGCTATGTACTGACTGGGATGACCAATTTGCCCCTGGTGCTGTTACTTCTACTTATCTATATCATTATGAGCATGTTTCATATTATTTCCTCCAGGGAATCCGTAAAAAAAACATGGATGGTTTTGATATGTGTTTTTCTGATTCTCTCTGCTTTCTATGCCTCTAATCTCTTTGTTTTTCTTTTGCCGTTAAACTTGTTGGAATTGTTTCACCAGTTCGGGAAGAATCCATTATATGCCCTGATCTCTACAGCTCTTCCTCTTTTCTTGCTTGCGGGGAATATTATCCCGGAATATCTGCTGATCAGTCTTTTGAGTGCCATGATTTATGAACTGTCCCTAAAATCTTCGATGCGCATTGCCCGCCTGGCCGCGGACAACGATTTCTTAAGAGAAAAGAACCATTCTCTTTACGGTCGTTTGCACTCCGGTACCGAATATGAAAACCAGGTCAAGTATTTAAGCCAACTGGAAGAAAGAAATACGCTTGCGCAAAATATTCACGATAAAATTGGGCATGTCCTTGCCGGAAGCCTGATCCAGCTTGAAGCCGCCCGCCTGGTGATTGATCGGGACCAAAGCAGATCAAAGGAGATTATTATCAATGTTATCCATGTTCTGAAAGAAGGCATGGAGGATATCCGTTCTACACTCAGAACTATCAAACCAGCTCCTGAGCAGCTTGGCATTAATCGTTTGAAAGCGATTCTGGATGAACATTCATTTAACAGCCAAATGAAAACACATTTGAACTACCAGGGTGATCTGAACTGCATTACCCATTCACAATGGAGAATCATTCTGGAGAATGTCCGGGAAGCACTGACAAATACATTGAAATATTCATCCGCCGGAGAAGTGAAAATAAAACTTGAAATAATGAATAAACTTATTAAGGTCGAAATAAAAGATAATGGAGTCGGTGCCATATCGATTAAGAAGGGATTGGGGCTGGAAGGGATGGAAGAAAGAACGGAAAGCTGCGGGGGTAAACTTATTCTGGACAGTTCAGACGGTTTTTCCGTCATTACCTTACTGCCTGTGAAAGGAGCAGAAAATGCCGATTAAAGTACTTATTACCGATGACGATATCCTGATCCGGGAAGGGCTTAAAATCATACTTCAAAACGACGAACGTTTTGAAGTAACCGCCTGTGTGGAAAATGGCCTGCAGGCCATCCAATACTGCGAATCCCAGAAAGTCGATATCGCGCTGCTTGATGTCAGGATGCCTGTCATGGACGGCCTGCAGGCTTCCAGAGAAATATCTGAAAAAACGACCGTCAAGCCACTGATCCTGACCACATTTGACGACGATGATTTTATTCTGACGGCCGTAAAAAACGGCTCAAGAGGGTATTTGCTGAAGAACAGTTCCCCTGACCGGATCATGGACGCGATAAAAATGGTATATGAGGGCGGCATTGTGATGCAGGACAGTGTGATGAAAAAAATTCGGGAGGAGCTGGTCACGAATCCCAAAGTCAAAATTGCCGAAGATCTTTTTTCTGACAGGGAAATGGATATCATCAAACTTATTTCCAAAGGTCTGGCTAATCGCGAAATAGCAAAGAAGCTCTATGTCTCGGAAGGCACAGTTAAAAATTATATCACTTCCATCCTGAATAAAACGGGACTTGAACACCGAACCCAAATTGCGATTTATTACCTGACCGGTTCCAAATCATAAAAACGTTACATAACAAAAAGAATGCAACTCAATCATCATAAACAAATGACTTTTGTCATACAAACTGGTGACCTTTTCTACTAACGAAAGGTTCCTTTTTTTATTAGTATATAAGAAAGTATACGTTACTTTCTTATATATCTAAGTGCAGCTAAGGCTGCCGCCAGAAAACTTGGCGCCAGCCAAGTTTTCTTTGATGAATCAGAGGGATGGGTAGGAAAATGAAAGGGGCGATTCATTATGAGCATCCTGGTGATGGAAAATGTTACGAAAAAATTCGGTGATGTCATTGCTGTAGATAACATGAATATCAGCATTGCGAAGGGAGAAATATTTGGACTTTTAGGACCGAACGGTGCAGGTAAGAGCACCGCTATTAACATGATTATTGGCTTATTATCCATCGATAAAGGGAGTATCTCTATACTGAATAAAGATACGAAAAGAAACAAAGCCTTTTCGAAGAAAAATACAGGCATAGTTCCCCAGGATATTGCCATTTATGAAGATCTGACCACGCTGGAAAATGTCAAATTTTTTGCGGGACTTTACGGTCTGCGAGGGGATGAGCTGAATAAAGCAGCGGCTGAGGCGCTTGAATTTACCGGATTAAGCGATAAAGCAAACAGTTATCCAAAAAGCTTTTCCGGGGGCATGAAAAGACGGCTGAATATCGCCTGTGCGATTACCCACAAACCGAAATTGATTATCATGGATGAGCCTACCGTAGGTATCGATCCTCAATCCCGGAATCATATCCTGCAATCTGTTAAGAAATTAAATCAGATGGGCTGTACAATCATTTATACCAGTCATTACATGGAAGAAGTCGAAGAAATCTGTTCCCGAATCGCGATCATGGATCACGGCAAAGTGATCGCCCTGGGCAGCAAAGAAGAGTTGAAAGCGCTGTTAACCGACTCCAATATTGTCTGGATTACCGTTAACGACTCGATCACGAAAGCTGTCGAAGACAAGATCAGGGAAATACCCGGGGTTCTTCAGATGGACATTGAAGAAAATACGCTAAAAATAAGCACTGCCAAAGAAGTCCACAACCTTGATAAAATTATCTGTTACTTTACCGAAAACAAGTTCTCAATCAAAAGTGTTGAGAGCAGAACACCGGACCTGGAAACTGTATTTCTGTCGCTGACCGGCCGCAGTCTAAGGGATTAGGTGGCTACCATGAGAATTATCCATATTATTTTAAAGGAATTCAAACAGAACATTCGGGATTTCAAAGCGAATATTATGATGGTCCTTTTCCCGATTGTCTTGATTGTCATTCTGGGTACGGCCTTTTCCGGTGTATTTTCCAATGATATTGTATTGGACGATATACGTGTCCTTTATTCTGTTCAAGGAGATCCGGCACTTACCGAAAGTTTTCATTCCTTTCAGGATGAGCTGCAGAAACAGCTGGGAATTACTTTTACCGAAACGACAGACCCAGAGGAAGGTCTAAGCAGTATTAAAAATGACCAGTATTCCTGTTTTATTTTGCTGACGAGCGCCCCTCCGGAAATTCGCGTCTATAAAAATGCGCGTTTTAACTTTGAGGCCAATCTTGTTGAATCATCCGTTAAAGTGTTTGCCGCCAGATACGATGCCGTTAAGCTGATTGCCCAAATAAATCCTTCCGCATTAGCGGGCATTATGGCTAGTCCTGAAGAAGATTATGTTCAGTCCGAATCCATAGACAAAAAAAGAGAACCCGGTTCACTGGATTACTACGCGGTAACCATGCTGACACTTTTTTTACTGTACGCTTCGCTGACCGGATTCTGGTCTGTTAAAAATGAACAGAATTTTAAAACCGGAAACAGGATACTTTGCAGTCCTGTCACCAAAATTGAACTACTCACAGGCAAAACGCTCGGCGGCCTCCTGGTAACCATCGTGCAGGCAGCGGTCGTTCTTCTGTTCAGCTCGCTTTTCTTTAAAGTGTACTGGGGATCAGATCTGCTATCGGTCCTGCTGATCATTTTCTCTGAAGCTGTTCTGGCAATCAGTCTAGGCACAGGAATTGCTTACCTGATTCGCAATGACGGTACAGGTGCCGCTTGTCTAAATGTTTTGATCCCAATTATTGCTTTCCTCGGCGGCGGGTATGTCCCGTTATCCTCGCTGAATGGTCCACTCACTGCCATCACTGCGCTATCTCCGCTTAAGTGGACAAATGAGGCAATTTTCAGATTGATCTATGATCAGGACTATACGATCATGCTTCCTGCTATTCTGATCAATCTGGCTGTCGCCGCGACATTTCTAATGGTCTCAGCATTCCTGTCCAGAAAGGAGGCGGTCTGAATGAAAAACATTCTATTTTTAGTCCAGAACACCTTAAAGGTCACCTTTAGAAAAAAGGGGAATTATATTGTCTATCTGCTTCTTCCACTGCTCGGTATTGTCTTTGCACTGGCGATCTACAGCGGGGCCAAGTCAGAACCCGTCCAAATCGGGCTGATTGACAAAGACCAAACTGCCCTTTCCGCCTACCTTGTCCAGGAAACTGCTAAAGCGGGAAACTATACGCTTACTCCCCTCCAAGAAACAGAAATAAAAAACAACCTTCTGGATCAAACCCTGGAGGCAGCTGTCATCATCCCCGGTGGATATGAAAAAAGTATTGTTGCCAGCTCTCCGGCAGCAATCAAAATCATCTCGTTAAAGGGACAGGATACAACGGCCTGGCTGGAGCAGTTTTTCAATCTGCAGACCCGGAATCTGAAAGATCTGGCTGCCGCTGCCGGCGGGGACGAGACAGCTTTCCGGGGACTGTTTCAGGAATACAGCAGCCATCCGCTCCAGGTATCTGCTGTCGAACTGCAGGACGAAAGTGTCAGCAAGGATATTACCCTGACAAGCTTCGGCTTCCTGCTGATGTTTGTTATGCTCGGAGCAGGCTTGACATCCCATGCTATCCTGAATGAAAAAAAAACCAGGACCTATCACAGAATTTGTGCGAGTCCCGTATCGCCAAAGGAATATCTCAGTGCAAATGCGCTAAGCAGCCTGATCATCGTTACCGTTCAAACACTCTTTATCATCGTGGCTTTACAATATCTGTTCCGTATTGAAACCTATGTGCCTGCAATCCTTCTGTTCTTTATCCTTCTGCTGTTCGGCCTTGTTTCGATCGGGATTGGACTTATTACAACAGCGTTTTCCAGTTCGTCCTACATGGCAGGCACGCTTTCTACGCTTATCCTGACACCGACCTGCATGCTGGGAGGATGTTTCTGGCCGGTTAGCCTGATGCCCGAAACCATGCAGAAAATCGCCCATTTTATGCCGCAATGGTGGGCTTTGGATGCGATTCGAAAAATGCAGTCCGGCAGCAGTCTGTCAGAAATCCTGATGAATATTGCTATCTTGATTGCTTTTGCCGTGGCTTTCTTCCTAATTGCAGTGTACCGGTTCGCCCGGGAAAACAATATCCAGAAATTCGTGTAATTCATTTGTTTGTACTGAATAAGAAACAAAAATACTGCCAACAACGGTCAGCAGTATCTAATATTAAACCTTCATATTCCTGTATGATTTTTATGCTTGCCTGAGAAGCTTTTCCAATTCCCCATTCATAAAGTTATAATTATGTCCGTCTTCCGGGTACTGTTCCCCAACTACATCATTCTTGTAGCTTTCCAAAGCATCCAAAATGATCGAATTCAGATTCACATACTTCTTGACAAATTTGGGGGTGAAAGCGTCAAAGAAACCCAGCGCATCGTGGACAATCATCAGCTGTCCATGAACATATGGACCTGCTCCGATTCCAATAACCGGGATATTTGCTCTTTCAGTAACAATCTTGCCGACTTCAGGCGGAATAGCTTCCAGCAGCAACAGGCTAATACCGGCTTCCTCAAGAATTCTGGCATCTTCAATAATCTTTAAGGCGCCTGCACAATCGCGTCCCTGGGATTTGAATCCACCTAATTGAGCCATCGATTGCGGAGTTAAGCCAAGATGTCCCATGACAGGAATGGTCGCTTTGACCATAGCTTCGACGGTATCCGCCATATTGGATCCGCCTTCCAGCTTGACAGCATCGCAGCCAGCCTCTGCCATAAAACGGCTTGCATTGCGAATGGCTTCTTTTTTGCTGATCTGATAGGTCATATAAGGCATATCGCCGACTAAGTACGCCGTAGGTGCACCTTTACGGACTGCCTTGGCATGTGTGACCATGGTATCCAGGTCCATGCCCAGGGTTGTCTCTTCTCCCAGAACGGTCATTGCCATAGAATCTCCGACAAGTATAATATCGATACCAGCCTTCTCTTCGAGAAGGGCCATTGGATAGTCATAACACGTGAGCATGGTAATTTTTTCACTTAAATTCACTTTGTTCTGCAACGCATTGATGTTGACTTTCGATCGCATTTTTCTCTTTCCCTCCAAAAATATAGGAACGATTCCTTAAAATTATTTACAATATAATATATACCATCTGCCTTCAATTGTCTACCCCCTGCCGACACTTTTCCACAAGGGGAGTACACCAATTAATGACATTGTCGAAAAATCAGAAAAGCTGACACCGTATAAAACGACGCCAGCTTGTAAAAATTAATGAATTTAACCCATTGTCCTAAATTCCCAAATGTTTTCCTAAAAACTGTCCAGTATACGAGGCGGGAACCGCGGCGATTTCCTCTGGTGTACCGACTGCGACAATCTCGCCTCCCCGGCTGCCGCCTTCTGGACCGAGGTCGATGATATAATCGGCGGTTTTAATCACGTCCAGATTGTGCTCAATGATCAGAACGGAATCGCCCGCCTCAACAAGGCGCTGTAAGACCTTTAACAGCTTATCCACATCGGCGACGTGCAAACCGGTCGTCGGTTCATCCAAAATATACAGCGTTTTCCCCGTACTGCGGCGGCTGAGCTCCGTAGCCAACTTAACGCGCTGGGCCTCTCCCCCGGAAAGGGTCGTAGCCGGCTGCCCAAGCTTGATGTAGCCTAAGCCAACATCCTGCAGGGTCTGCAGTTTCCGAGCAATCCGAGGTACAGCCGCGAAAAATTCAACCGCTTCAGCAACCGTCATGTTGAGGATCTCCGCAATATTTTTTCCTTTAAAGCTTACCTCCAGGGTCTCACGGTTGTAACGCTGCCCGCGGCATACCTCACACGGGACATAGACATCCGGAAGAAAATGCATTTCAATTTTTATGATTCCGTCTCCCCGGCATGCCTCACAGCGTCCGCCTTTGACATTGAAGCTGAACCGGCCTTGTTTATAGCCTCTGATTTTCGCTTCCGGCGTCTGGGAAAAAAGGTCCCGGATAAAATCAAATAGCCCGGTGTACGTGGCTGGATTGGATCGCGGTGTACGCCCGATCGGAGACTGATCAATGTCGATAACCTTGTCGACATACTCCAGTCCTTTGAGCTCCCGGTAAACCCCGGGACGGACTTTACTGCTGATTTTGAGTTCCATCTGAAGCCCTTTAAATAATATTTCGTTGACCAGCGTGCTTTTGCCCGATCCGGACACTCCTGTTACACAAGTCATCACACCCAAAGGGAATTTGGCATGGAGCTGTTTCAGGTTGTTCTGGGCTGCGCCGACTACTTCAAGCCATTTTCCGTTCGGCTGGCGACGTTGAGCAGGGACTTCAATCTTTTTACGACCGGTCTGATACTGCCCGGTAATCGAAGCTTCACACGCCTTGATCGCTTCCAGATCTCCCTGCGCCACAATATGCCCGCCATGGGTTCCGGCGCCAGGGCCGATATCAATGATATGGTCGGCCTCCAAAAGAGTATCCTCATCATGTTCCACGACCAAAAGCGTGTTCCCCAAGTCCCGCAGTTTTTTCAACGTGTCCAGCAGTTTAGCGTTATCGCGCTGGTGCAGACCGATGCTTGGCTCATCCAGCACATAAAGCACGCCGGTGAGACTCGAGCCAATCTGCGTGGCCAGACGGATCCGCTGGGCCTCCCCGCCTGAAAGTGTCCCGGCGGCACGATCCAGAGTCAGGTAGTCCAGCCCGACATTAACAAGAAAACCAAGCCTTTCTTTGATTTCTTTCAAAACCTGACGCGCAATCATCTGTTCCTTTTCACTTAGAACCATCTTTTTAAAAAAGTCCAGGGACTCCATCACGGTAAGCCGGGTCAGCTCATAGATGGATAAACGATTAATCTTCACAGCCAGCGCTTCGGGTTTCAGCCTCTTGCCCTGACAGACCGGGCACGGTCTCTCTGTCATCAGACCTTCTATTTCATTCCGGACATAGTCCGAGGTCGATTCCTTATATCGGCGGTTAAAATACGGCACCAGTCCTTCAAAAGGCGCTTTCCAATATTTTAATTCATCAAAGATATTGTAGTAACTGAATTTAATCGGTGAATCAGAGCCATAGACCAGGACCTGCCACTGCTCCGGTGTCAGATTTTTCACCGGGCAGTCCAGACTGAACCCGAATTTTTCGGCCAGCCCCTGCAGCAAGGCAGGATAATAGCTCAAATTCGATTTCGCCCACGGCACGATTGCACCTTCATTGATCGACTTGCCGCGGTCGGAGATAATCAGATCGATATCTGCTTCCAGATTCGCCCCGAGTCCGGTACACGACGGACAGGCCCCGAATGGGCTGTTGAAGGAAAACAGTCTTGGAGCAATCTCGTCGATTGCAATTCCGCAGTCCGGGCACGCAAAATTTTCGCTGAATAGAATCTCTTCCTGACCCGCGATGTCGACCAGGACCGTGCCTTCGGCGAGCTTCAGCGCAGTCTCGATTGAGTCGGCGAGCCGAGCGGTGCTGTCGGGCTTCAGGGAAATTCTGTCGACAACCACATCAATGGAGTGTTTTTTGTTTTTTTCAAGAAGTATTTCCTCACTGAGATCTCTGACTTCTCCATCCACCCTCACCCGGACGTAGCCGCTTTTTCTGACCTGTTCGAGTGTCCGGACGTGCTCTCCTTTTTTTCCTTTGATCACCGGTGCTAGAATCTGTAAACGGGTTTTCTCCGGATAGGTCAGTAATTGATCCACCATCTGCTGGACGGTCTGCTGGCTGATCTCCTTGCCGCAGTTCGGACAATGCGGATGACCGACCCTTGCATAAAGCAGTCTGAGATAATCATAGATTTCCGTTACCGTTCCTACGGTTGATCGTGGATTGCGATTTGTCGTCTTCTGATCAATGGAGATTGCGGGTGATAGCCCTTCAATATAATCGACATCCGGTTTGTCCATCTGCCCCAGGAACTGGCGGGCATAAGCTGAGAGGGACTCAACATAGCGTCTTTGGCCTTCAGCGTAAATGGTGTCAAAAGCTAGAGATGATTTTCCTGAACCGGACAGGCCGGTAATAACAACGAGCTTATCCCGCGGAATATCGACATCAATGTTTTTGAGGTTATGGACACGGGCGCCCCGTACCTTGATATAATCCTGGGTCATACATTTCCTCCATAAGGCTTCTAAAGATGATAAGGCTATATTTTTGCTTGATTCTATTCCTTATTTAACATCTATTCTTCCATAATTGCCACGATCTTATCTTACACCAAAAAACAGTAAAAGGGAACATTTGTTCGCATTTATTTACCTTCTTTTTTTACGGGATCTGTTCTGTTTCTCGGAAGAATAGTTTTTGCCGGATTTAGAGCGGCTGCTCCGTGTCATACCAGCATATTCTCCCTTCAGTTCAATGATCGCATCCCTTAAATCAGCTGCGCGTTCAAAATCCAGTTCCCTGGCAGCCTTAAGCATCTCTTCTTCCAGGACCTGAATGGTTTTTTCCTGTTCCTCAGGTGTCAACTTGCCGCCTTTTTCCCCATAAGCCGTCTTTTTCTCCGCAACTTTCGTCGCTTCAGGCACTTCATAGATCTGCTTGCGAATGGTCTGCGGGATAATCCCGTGTGCTCTGTTATATTCTTCCTGGATCGCTCGGCGACGGTTGGTCTCACCAATCGCGGCTTTCATGGATTCCGTCATATTGTCCGCATACATGATGACTTTTCCGTTGACATTTCGGGCCGCCCGGCCCACAGTCTGGATCAAAGACCTTTCCGATCTTAAGAATCCTTCCTTGTCAGCATCAAGGATCGCCACCAGCGATACCTCAGGCAAATCAAGGCCTTCTCTTAAAAGGTTAATCCCGACAATCACATCTATTTCTCCAAGACGGAGTTCTCTTAAGATTTCCAGCCTCTCAAGGGTCTGAATATCAGAATGAAGATATCTGACACTAATATTCAGCTGTTTCAGATAGTCTGTCAGGTCTTCGGACATTCTCTTGGTCAGTGTGGTCACGAGGATTCTTTCGTCCCTGGCAATCCGCTGCCGGATCTCGCCGATCAGGTCATCAATCTGTCCCTGGGTGGGCTTCACAATGATCTCCGGGTCAATCAAACCTGTGGGCCGGATAATCTGTTCGACAACCTCGCGGCAGTGCTCCATTTCGTATGGTCCGGGAGTCGCACTGACATAGACCCTTTGGGGTACAACTATTTCAAATTCAGAAAAACGCAGCGGCCGGTTATCCATGGCAGAGGGCAGGCGGAAACCATGCTCCACCAGCGTGCTTTTCCTGGAACGGTCTCCCTCAAACATGCCTCTGACCTGCGGCAGAGTCTGATGTGATTCATCAATGAACATCAGGAAATCCTTCGGGAAAAAGTGCAGCAAAGTATAGGGTGTTTCTCCTGGTTTGCGGAAGGTAAGATGCCTGGAATAATTTTCAATACCGTTGCAAAATTCCATCTCCCGAAGCATTTCAATATCGTAGCGGGTTCTCTGTTCGAGGCGCTGAGCCTCCAGTAGCTTTTCCCTTGAACGGAAATATTCCAGACGCTCTTCAAGCTCCTGCTCAATATTTTCAGCAGCCAGCATTAATTTATCACGTTCGGTCACATAGTGGGAGTTTGGAAAAATCGAGATATGTTTTCGTTCTCCCAGGATTTCACCGGTCAGAAGATTCACCTCATAAAGATGTTCGATTTCATCGCCGAACATTTCAATCCGAACTGCCTTTTCATCCGTAGAAGCAGGACATACCTCGACGACATCCCCTCTTACCCGGAAAGTTCCGCGATAAAAGGCGGTATCATTCCGGTCGTACTGGATTTCAACCAGCTTGCGCAGCATCTGATTGCGTTCTATTTCCTGGCCCTGCCTTAAAGACAGAACCATATCCCGGTACTCATCGGGAGATCCCATACCATAGATACAGGAAACACTTGCGATAACAATGACATCTCTTCTTTCAAACAACGCAGCTGTGGCCGAGTGCCGCAATTTTTCTATTTCCTCATTGATGGAAGCGTCTTTTTCAATGTAGAGGTCATTGGATGGAACATAAGCTTCCGGCTGATAATAATCATAATAACTGACAAAATATTCAACCGCATTCTCCGGAAAAAATTCCTTAAACTCGCAATACAGCTGTCCGGCCAGCGTCTTATTGTGTGCAAAGACCAGGGTCGGTTTTTGAATGCGTTCAATGATGCTGGCCATTGTAAATGTTTTACCCGATCCGGTAACACCCAGCAGCGTTTGGTGCTTATTACCGGCTAGAATGCCTTCAGTAAGCTTGTCCACTGCCTGGGGCTGATCTCCAGAAAGACTATAAGGAGCCCGTAGTCGAAATTCCATAGAATATCCCTCCATCAAAGACAGTATATTTATTATATCATTTTGTTCTCATTCCCGCATTTTTGTTTCATCCTTGATGGAGGTCCGTCAAAATACTGCTCAGGAGCTCGCTGCGGAAATGGTCCAATCCCCTGAAATTCACGGAGTCATTAATTAGATTTTTTAATTCGAGGCGGTTTTTTCTGTATTGTTCGAGAATAGCTATCAGCTCCGTACTGTGACCCATCCGGAAACCCTGCTCTTCAATCCGGCAGGGATTGCCTTTCCAGACCGCCAGGTTCTTTTCCGGAAAGAGCAAACCGACGATTGTGTACGGTTTTAGCGGATGAACAATAATTTCCATGGCCTGCCCCAGGCATTTAACCTCTTCGAGCAGTACCCGCAGAAGGTGAGCAGACTCTTCACCGTCCAGGCAAATCCGGTCAAAATCCCGAATATATCTTGGAGCAAGATTTAGCCACCCTTCTAATTGAAGGCTATGGAGAAAATAAAACGACAGATTATTTGCTTTTATTCTAGAAAGGATTCGCGTGATCTCATCAATATGCGGCGAATCATCACCTTGCTGATCGCCTTCCCAGGCCAAAGACAGGACAGCGTCCAGATTCCTGGTTTTGTTTTGACAGGCGTGCCCATCTTCCTCAGATTCCTCTTGTTTTTTCGGCATATAGTCTTTTCTGAGCTGGGCAATGATGTCCTGCTCAATGTCAGCAAGACTTGCTCCGAGCTGACTGATTTTAGGGCTGTGTTCTTCCAGTCTGCTCTGGCGGCAGAAGGAAGAAAAATCAATTTCACGGTGGTACGGGCCGCAGAAATTTATTTGCCAGTTAAATTCATCCTTATCGAGTAAGCATATTTTATGCTTGGGCAGGTACAGACCGGCAACTGAATCGGCTTCCCTGATCGACCTGATATAATCAACATCATTCCCACGATCAATCATCTGGATGCCGATGAGCTTCATCATGGTTGATTTTCCGGTACCCGGGCCGCCCGTGAGAAGATATGTATATTTAATTTCTTTCAGCAGTTCAGGCAGCAGCGATACGTAACCGTAAGGCGTGAATGCCTCAATATAATAATGACGAATCCCACTTGTATTCCCCATGATGATTCCTCCAGTTCAATAATGTCTGTGGGATATTCTATGCAAATGGAACAGCCGGCGTTCTCCCGTCAAAACAGAAATGTAATGTCCATTACAATACTCCGCTCACAGCGAAACTGTGTCCCTTAGACTGATCATAGGGATAATAAGAAGATCTTCTTATCAGGAATTAACTCTCGATGTGTATGTCTATTCTAAGAATGTAGTACTAGGATGAGATTGCTCATTAAATAAATCCGCAGCAGAATGGGTTTAATCATTCGTTCCGCTGCGGATTCTATTTAGAGAAAGACGTCTTCCATTTGACTGAATAAAGATACTGTATCCTTTTCTATCCTACTGGATTTTCTGCAGCAGGACTTCAACCGCCTTGCTCAGCTGACTGTCGAAGACAGGCTCGGTCGGAAGGATGGTAGGCTTTTCTCCTTCTTTAAGTTCGACTTCAACATCGGGCTTGATTCCCAATTTATTAATATCATTTTTCTTCGGTGTAAGATATTTGTCCGTCGTCAGCTTTACGCTGGTGTTGCCATCAAGGGTAAACACGGTCTGCACGACACCCTTGCCATACGTCTTCGTCCCGACCAGGGCCCCGCTTCCGTAATCCTTGACTGCCCCCGATACGATTTCTGCTGCTGAGGCCGTATATTCGTTGGTTAAAATGACAATGGGCATGTCGATATATTCAGCAGTCGATTCTTTTGTATCTACGACGCCGTTCCTATTCACAATGTGAACGATCGACCCTTCCGGCACCAAAAAACTTGCTACTTTAATCGCGGCATTGACTTCTCCTCCGTAATTATAACGAAGATCAATAATCAGACCCTTATATTTGGTCAGATCCATCTCCCGTAAAACCTTCTCAAGTTCATCCCCGGTATTAATGTTAAAACTGGAAATATCAATCAGCCCAATATCTGACCTTCCCGGCAGGGAGATCCCTTCAACCGTCGGAACATTGATATAGTCACGAATAAGACTTACGGTAAATTCTGTCTTCGTCTTCGGCCGGTAAATTTTAACCGTCACCTTGCTCCCGGGCTCTCCTCTTAAGATCGCGACTGCTTCATCCTGGCTGATCGTGGAGACATCGGTCTCGTCAATTTTTGTGATAATATCCCCCGCTTCGAGTCCTGCCCTTTCAGCCGGAGAACCTTTGATTGGACGCATAACAACCAATTTTTCCGGATCTGCCGTACTTAAATGTACACCGATCCCTCCAAAGGTGCCCTGAATCGAATTCATCAGCACTTTGTTTTCCTCAGCATCCTGGAAGGATGAATACGGGTCCAGCGAACCCACCATCCCGTCGATTGCCCCATCAACGAGTCCAGCACGGGATGTTCCATTTAAATACTGGGTGTCAATAAGATAGACCACCCGCATAAATCTTCCAAGGTGATCATAATTGACCAGTACAAACCCGCCAACAACAAGTGCCAGCCCCAGACAAAATATCAGGCCGACTGCGGCGGCCTGTATAAAAGCTTTTTTCCAATTCACACGGTTGAACAAACGTCCACTTCCCTATCAAACTCATTATTCTCTGTTAGTATATGCAGACTTGTACAAGTTAAGTCCAATTGATTAAAAATAGGCCATCGGGTTCGTCGGGGTGCCGTCTTTACGCACTTCAAAGTGCAGGTGGGCCCCGGTGCTCCATCCCGTTGATCCGACATAACCGATCGTTTGGCCGGCTGCCACTGTTGTATTGACTGCAACCGCCCTTGAAGACATATGGCCGTAAAGCGTTGAAATTTTATTGCCATGGTCGATAATAATGGCATTTCCATAGGCGCCGTACCAACCGGAAAAGACCACCGTACCGGATCCTGCTGCTACAATCTTCGCCCCATATGGTGCACCGATATCGACTCCGGTGTGCAGTTTATACTGTTTTGTTATCGGATGAACCCTGTATCCGAAAGTACTGGTAATATACTTGTATCCTGGAGCAGGCCAGACACTAACTGTCCCAGTAACTCCTCCGGTGTTGTTCTTCTGCAATTCACGGATTTTTGACTCAAGTGCTTTAGAGTCTCTCTCCAGCTTGTCAATTTGTTCGAGCAGCGCTTCCTGATCCTCTTTATTCTCAGCGAGTGCTACTTCTTTTTTTGACTTGCTGCTGTCCAAATAATTCTTAGCTGCTTCCGCCTGTTGTTTTAAGCTCTCCGCCTCATCCATTTTAGCGACTAGGAGTTCCTTTTTTTTATCTAAATCCTGTTTTTGAACACGGATATCACTTAAAATGGTTTGATCATTTTCAACTAGGCAGCTTAGATATTCTACTCTGGAAATGAAGTCGGATAAATCAGTGGATTGGAATAGAACTTCCAGATAGTTTACCTGACCTTCTTCATAGATCGCGCGTACCCGACTGCGCAGAGTATCCTGTCTCCCTTTCAGTTCCTGCTGTTTGGCTGTCACTTCCGTTTGAATCGCCGTTACTTCTTCCTGGGCCTTCGCATGGGCGTTTTCTTTCTGATCCAGATCCACCTCAGCGTCAGAAATTTGCGTCGTCAGTTGCCGGATCTGTTTCTCCATCTGTTGCGCTTTTGTCGTCAGGCTATTCAGGTTTCCTTCCGCGTTTTTCTGCTGATTCAGGATCTTTTCCTGCTGCTTAAGCGCCTCAGACAGTTCATCCGCGGTCACAGGAAAATTGAAGGTAACCATTAGAGTTAAAACAATCAGCAAAACAACCGGTCTTGTCATTTTAATCATATTTTACGCCATTCCCCCCCAATAGAACTCAAAGTTCGTTAACCTCGACGTCTAAAATCATAAAAAACTGATTTTAAAGGTTCAAAAATTTTCGTACAGAGAACGCACTTGCCAGAAATCCCATGGCAACCCCGCCCAGAACCATCAGCAGAAGCACATTGATAATGAACTGTTGACTGCTGACAACAGGCAGGAAACTCAAGGTCGAGATAATATACTGCAGGAGCCAGGTATAGGTAGCCCCAACCAGCGCAACAGCCAGGATTGCCCCGACCATACCGATGACGATCCCTTCGATGATAAATGGCCAACGGACAAAGGATTTGCTGGCGCCAACCAGGCGCATGATTTGAATCTCTTTCTCTCTGGAATTTACATTGGTTTTAATATTTAAAACAATTAAGAGGAAAGAGGCACAAGCAAATGCGGCAACAACGCCAATCCCGACCCAGCGAAGCCACTGAGTAAAGACAATCAGTTTCTCAACAAAGCCCTGCCCATAACGGACTTTCTCGACTCCGGTCAGCCCGCTTACCTGGGAAGTAATCTCTTCGACGAGACGGGCATCGGTCGTTGTAATTGTAATCTTATCCGGAAATGGGTTCACTCCGCCCAAATCCTCCAGAAGAGAGTCGGAACCCATGGATTCCTGAAACTCTATAATAGCCTGATCTTTAGTGGTAACGGCAACGGTTGCGACACCTTCAAGTTTTTGAATCTGACTTTTCAAATCGGTAATTTGTGATGTCTCCAGATGATCATTTAAAAACACGGCAATTTCTACCTGAGATTCAAAGGTCTCGGCAATGTTCGATGTGTTGACTAAAAAGAAAACCGAATAACCAACGATTGTTAAAGAAATCATCACCGTTAAAATGGATGCGGCACTGAGCCAGAAGTTTCTTTTCAATGATACCAGAGACTGGGTTAGAACATATTTTGCTGAGTTAAGTGACAATTCTGTATGCCCCCTCTATGCTGTCATCAACAATCTTGCCTTCTTCAATCCTTATTACCCTCTTATTCATTTGTTCAATAATGTACCTGGCATGTGTTGCCATCACGACCGTGGTACCCAGCTTGTTGACGTGGTTAAGCAGTTCCATGATACTCCAGGAAGTATCAACATCAAGATTCCCTGTAGGTTCGTCCGCAACCAGCAAAGCGGGTTTGTTGACCAGCGCCCTGGCAATGCAGGCGCGCTGTTGTTCGCCTCCTGAAAGCTCGGAAGGAAAGGCATTCTTTTTCTTAGCAAGTCCAACCAAATCCAAAATCGTATTCGTATTCTCTCTGGTTTCTTTCATACTTTTACCAATAACCTGCTGGGCAAAAGCGACGTTTTCAAATACGGTCTTTGCCGGAAGCAGCTTGAAATCCTGAAAAATAACACCAATTTTTCTTCTGACCAATGGCACATGGCTGGAAGACATTCTGACAAGATTGACATTATCGATGAGTACCTGTCCCCTCGTAGCAATTTCTTCCCGGTAGAGCAGTTTGATCAGTGTCGATTTGCCGGCCCCGCTGGCCCCAACCAGAAATACAAAATCTCCCTTAGCGACATCAAGGTTGACGCCGAACAGAGCGCGGGCACCGTTCGGATATATTTTGGAAACATTCTTTAGTTTAATCATTCATTGTCCTCCGGAAGACCTATTAACATTTATCTCTTCGACATTTTGTGTTATTTTCCTGTCTAAGACAGCTAAAAAAATTAAACATTTCCTGAAAAATGGCAAGATCTCAGGAATGCATTCCACAATTATTAAACGATAGTGTAAAAAATAAATATATTGACAAATAACAACAGAAATATATTTGATTTCTTTAGGCTATTTTCTGATCCAAATCTTCTTACTATTTTATCGGTAATTAAAAGAACAAATTGAGCAAAAGTAAAAAGCAGAATACTCTTTTGGGGAATATCCTGCTTTTATTTATCCTGCAACTCTTTATTTTTTGGCAATCACTCGTCTTACAGCTTCAACAATGTCTTTCGCTGTAAGATGATACTTCACCAGCAGTTCATCCGGGCGTCCGGACTCTCCGAAAACATCATTGATCCCAACCCGGCAGAGCGGGACAGGACAATTTTCGCTTAATACTTCTGCCACTGCACTTCCGAGTCCGCCAATAATGCTGTGTTCCTCCGCCGTGACAACTGCTCCTGTTTGTTGCGCGATCTGAATAATGGTCTGTTTGTCCAGTGGTTTAACAGAGGCACAATTGACAACCGCGACATCGCAGCCCTGCCCGCTGAGTTCATTCACAGCCTTCAGCGCTTCCGCTACCATGAGCCCGTTTGCGATAATGACAGCATCTTTGCCGTCTTTCAGGACATTGGCCTTGCCAATCTCAAACTGATAGGAAGATGAATCAAAGAGCACGGGCAGTGCCAGTCTTCCGAGCCGGATATAGACAGGTCCCTGGTATGCTGCAGCAGCTTTGATGACCTGACTTGTTTCCTCCGCATCAGCAGGAACCAATACCGTCATATTTGGCACGGAACGCATCAGCGCCACATCCTCCACAGCCTGGTGGGAGGCACCGTCTTCACCTACACTGATCCCCGCATGGGTAGCCGCAATCTTCACATTGAGCTTCGGATATGCAATGGAATTCCGGATCTGTTCAAAAGCTCTTCCTGTTGCAAAGATTGCAAAAGTGCTCGCAAAGGGAATTTTGCCCGCTGCTGCCAGCCCGGCCGAGACTCCCATTAAATTTTGTTCGGCAATGCCTATATTGATGAAACGTTTCGGAAATACCTTGGCAAAATCGGCTGTTTTAGTTGACTTGGACAAGTCGGCATCCAGAACCACAATATCCTTGTTTTCTCCGCCAAGCTGCACGAGTGTTTTGCCATAGGCATCTCTCGTCGCTATTTTTTCCGCTTTAATCAGATCAAACATCTCAGCCATTAGTTTTCACCTCTCAGTTCAGCCAGGGCAGCTTCCGCTTGTTCAGGGCTGGGTGCATTTCCATGCCACCCCGCCTGGTTTTCCATAAAAGATACCCCTTTCCCTTTAATGGTTTTGGCGATAATCATCGTCGGTTTGCCCTGGACCTGCTTCGCTGCTTCCAGGGTATCCGTCAATGCTGAAATGTCGTGGCCGTCAACCTCCAGGACATTCCATCCAAAGGCTCCCCATTTGTCGGAGAGCGGAGAAGAATTCATGACTTTCTCCGTCTCCCCGTCAATTTGAAGACCGTTAAAGTCCAGGATGCCAATCAGATTATCGAGCTTATAATGGGCTGCTGCCATTGCCGCTTCCCAAACCAGGCCCTCATTCATTTCCCCATCACCTACGAGACAATATACTTTGTATGTTTTTTGATCAATCTTGCCGGCAAGCGCCATCCCAACTGCAGCTGAAATGCCCTGTCCCAAAGAACCGGTGGACATATCAACTCCCGGAACCTTTTTCATATCCGGATGCCCCTGAAGAAAGTGTCCGGTCTGCCGTAAGTGCTGCAGCTCCTCGCGCAGGAAATATCCCTTTTCAGCCAGAGCTGCATAAAGTACAGGGGCAGCATGCCCCTTACTGAGCACAAAGCGGTCCCGCTCAGGCCATCCAGGATTGGCCGGATCAATATTCATGATCCGGAAGTATAAGACGGCAAGGATATCTGCGGCCGAAAGGCTGCCGCCTGGATGCCCTGATTTAGCTTTTTCCAGCATTTCGATGATGTCCTGACGTATCCTGCAGGCGATTTCTTTTAAATCTGACATGGTATAAAGCTTCCTCCTTTGCTTGGTCACAATTTATTTATTCTGTCCGACAATTTGCTGAAGATAAGCCGAAATATACGGATCAATTTCCCCATCCATCACCGCATTGACATTCCCTGTTTCATAGCTGGTCCGATGGTCTTTAACCATGCTGTAAGGATGAAAGACATAGGACCGGATCTGGCTCCCCCAGGCGATATCATTTTGCTCCCCACGAACCTCAGATATTTCCTCTTCCTGTTGTTTTCGCTTTAATTCTAAAAGCTTGGCCTGAAGAACCCGCATGCAATAAGCCCTGTTCTGAATCTGTGAGCGCTCGCTCTGACATTGAACAATAATTCCGGTAGGCAGGTGTGTGATCCGTACAGCAGAATCCGTCTTATTGACATGCTGTCCGCCGGCTCCTCCTGAACGGTACGTGTCAACCTTTAAATCTTCCGCATCAATGGTTATCTCTGCATCATCAGTGACTTCAGGAATCACATCGACAGAGGCAAAGGAAGTATGCCGCCGTCCGGAGGCATCAAAAGGAGAGATACGAACCAGACGGTGTACCCCTTTCTCACATTTGGCGTAGCCGTAGGCATTCTCCCCGACCAAGGAAAATGTTACACTTTTAATTCCTGCTTCTTCTCCCGGGAGAAGATCGAGTGTCTCGACTTTAAATCCCCGGCGTTCACCCCAGCGTACATACATCCTGTACAGCATTTGCACCCAATCCTGGGATTCGGTTCCGCCTGCGCCGGAGTGCAGGGTAATGATCGCATTATTACGGTCATAAGGTCCGCTGAGCAAAATCTCTAGTTCCAAATCAGCAAACTGGTTTTTCAATTTAACAATGGTGTTTTCAATTTCCGATTCCAAAGAAATATCGTCTTCCTCCACAGCCAACTCCCAAAGTGCAGCGATGTCCTCGATCTGATCCTGGAGCTGTTGATGGACCGTCACCTTATCCTTCTCACGGGTCAATTCCTGCATGACTTTTTGCGCTGAAGAAGGATCATCCCAGAAACCGGGTTTGTTGAGTTCGTCCTCAAGCTTGGCAATCTTTATCTGACGGCCAGCAACGTCAAAGGGAAACCCTCAAATCTGCTAAACGCATTTTTAGATTCTCAATTTCTTTTTTCCAATCGGCAAGCATTTTTCCACCCCTAGATTATTTTTTCCACTGCTTATTAAAGTAAAACAAATCTGTTTTGTCAACATTTTATTTAGCTGTTGATTCCGCAACATTTCTTATATTTCTTCCCACTTCCGCACGGGCAGGGATCATTGCGGCCAATATGTTCCCCAATTTTGCGGGGCTTCTTGGCCTGTTCCTGTTCTTCCTCATAACGGTTCTCGGAGACTTTTTGCGCCTGTTCCGGAACTTGCGTCGTAATCCGAGGTGTTACTCTTAAGATATAAGTCGAAACGTCCTCCTGGATGGATTCTACCATACCCTGGAACATATCAAAGGCTTCATTCTTGTATTCAAGGAGCGGATCGCGCTGTCCGTAAGCTCTTAAGCCAATCCCTTCCCGGAGGCTGTCCATCGCGTCAAGATGTTCCTTCCAACGGGTATCTACAACCTGCAGAGCCACTGCTCTTTCAATTTGGCGCATCAGGTCCGAACCGAACTGGGATTCCCTGATCTCGTACAGTTCATGCACCCTGTCGGTCAATAGTTCTTCAACTTCTTCTTTGGCTAAATTGCTAATCTGTTCGGGGGTAAAGTCATGATCAGGAAGAATGACATTGTCGACATAGTCCAGAAAACTGACCAGATCCCATTCTTCCGGATACGGGCTATTTCCGCTGTAACGCGCTGTGGTGTCGGCTATGACTTTTTCGATCATATCCATTACCTGTTCTTTCAGGTTTTCTCCTGTCAGAACGGATCTGCGCTGCGAGTAAATAATCTCACGCTGCTTGTTCATAACATCGTCATAATTCAGCACGTGTTTGCGGATGTCAAAGTTTCTGCCCTCGACTCTCTTCTGGGCTGTTTCAATACTGCGGCTGACAATTTTGGATTCGACAGGAACACTGTCGTCCATACCCAGTTTGTCCATTAGCCCGGCAATATTGTCACCGCCGAAAAGCCGCATCAAATCATCATCAAGTGAAATATAGAACTGGGAAGACCCCGGGTCGCCTTGACGGCCGGAACGTCCTCTCAGCTGATTGTCAATCCGGCGAGATTCATGTCTTTCCGTGCCAATGATATGCAGTCCGCCAAGTTCCTTTACGCCTTCCCCAAGAACAATATCTGTTCCTCTGCCTGCCATATTGGTTGCAATGGTTACCATACCCTGTTCCCCCGCCTTGGCGACGATCTGGGCTTCAAGTTCATGAAACTTCGCGTTCAGCACCTGATGTGGAACACCTTTCTTTTTCAGCATGTCGCTGAGCTTCTCGGATTTTTCAATCGAAATCGTTCCAACAAGTACTGGCTGGCCTTTGGCATTCTTTTCCGAAATATCGTTGACTACGGCGTCAAACTTGCCTTCTTCCGTCCTATAGATAACATCAGGCAGATCCTGTCTGACCATCGGAAGATTCGTGGGGACTTCTACGACGTCCAACCTGTAAATATTAATAAATTCCTGTTCTTCCGTCTTCGCGGTACCGGTCATGCCACCAAGTTTCTTAAACATCCGGAAAAAGTTTTGAAACGTAATTGTTGCCAGCGTCTGAGATTCCCGCTCAATCTTGACATTTTCCTTGGCTTCAATCGCCTGGTGGAGCCCCTCGCTGTACCTGCGCCCGAACATTAAGCGGCCCGTAAATTCATCGACAATAATGACCTGACCGTCTTTCACCACATAGTCGCGGTCAAGCTTGAACAGGGTATGCGCTTTCAAAGCCTGATTGACGTGATGCGCAACTTCATTGTGCAGATCAT
Organism: Dehalobacter sp. TeCB1; assembly: GCF_001707455.1. NCBI lineage: Bacteria > Bacillati > Bacillota > Clostridia > Eubacteriales > Desulfitobacteriaceae > Dehalobacter > Dehalobacter sp. TeCB1. Next base: position 56,585 of record NZ_MCHF01000010.1, read on the forward strand.
CGTATAAGTTATCCACCCCGAGCATTGTTTCAACCCTAGATACCCCATTCTCCGTCAGCGTTACAACTCTGTCCTTTTCATTGACATGATAGTCTTCCTCCGGCTTAAGGCGGGGGACAACCTTCGCAACCCGGAAGTACAGTTCAGTGGGCTTATCAGCTTCTCCGGAAATGATTAATGGCGTCCTCGCTTCATCGATCAGAATCGAGTCTACTTCGTCCACGATCGCATAATGGAGCTCCCGCTGGACGACAGCGGCAGGATTGACGGACATATTGTCTCTCAGATAGTCAAATCCGAATTCATTGTTCGTGCCGTACGTAATGTCGGCGTTATAGCTTGTCCGCCGCTGTTCGTGTGTCAGACCATGAACAATCAACCCGACGGACAAACCGAGAAAATCATACACCTGGCCCATCCAGTTGGCGTCACGGGTGGCAAGATAATCGTTAACCGTCACAACATGGACGCCCAAGCCGGTTAAGGCATTTAAATACGTAGGCAAGGTTGCAACCAGCGTTTTGCCTTCCCCGGTCTTCATTTCGGCGATCCTTCCATCGTGTAGGACCATTCCGCCTATAAGCTGAACATCATAGTGCCGCTGTCCGAGAACTCTTTTCGAAGCCTCCCTGACGACAGCAAAGGCTTCCGGCAAAAGATCATCCAGCGTCTCACCCTGTTCCAGTCTTTCTTTGAATTCCACTGTCTTTGCTCTGAGTTCGTCATCAGAGAGTACCTGTATGGAAGGTTCCAACTGATTAATTTTTTCAACTTTCTTTTGGTACTTTTTTATATCTCTGGCGTTGTCATCAATCAAATCCTTTAAAAAACCCATTTTGGTCCACCTTTCACCTTGCGCGGTGTGCTTAATATGATTATTTTATCACTGTCTTACTGAAGGTTCAATCTAAGCAAAAAGATGTCCCGCTTAGGCGGGACACTTTTTTGCTCAGGATATGCGATTAATAAACCTGAGTCGTTCAGCCGTTTTAGTATTCTGGCTCCAGTAGGCCGTAGCCACCGTGTTTACGCCGGTAAACAACATTTATCTGCCCCGTATCTGCATTGGCAAATACAAAAAAATTATGCCCGATCAGGTCCATCTGCATCGCTGCCTCGTCAACCGACATAAGCTTAGCTGAAAACTTTTTTGTTTTAACGATGCTGTTATTGTCAAAGATTTCTTCATCATCCTCGAGGATATAGCTCGGCTCCTCCTTCGTGGATTTTATTCTTTTTTTCCCAATACGCTTGCGGTATTTTTCCATTTGGCGTTCCAACTTATCCACTACCAGGTCGATGGAGGAATACATATCATCTGTTTCTTCCTCACCTCTGAGAAGAAATCCGTTTAGCGGGGCAGTAACTTCAACTCTCTGACGTTCTTTTTCTACGGACAGCATGACTTGAATATCGAGAAAATCATCGGAGTACTTCTCCAGCTTACGGACTCTTTTTTCTACATAATCCTTTAACGCGTCCGTCATTTTCATTTGTTTGCCTCGAACATTGATATTCATAGTCTCAACCCCTTTCGCCTGATATAGTATTATAATTCATCTTTTCTTATTAAATTCCTGCCAAATTTTATCTTTGTTTAGTGATATTATTACCTCAACGAACTGAAAACATCCTGAGAAGCAGTATCTTGTTAACCTTAAAATTTTATATGACGGCGAGCAGATTTTCTGCAAGACAACGCAGTATTGCGAAAAATCTGCTGTCAGGATATATGAGATTTAGGGTTAACATGATACTAGCGTTTCGGTTTGTTGAAGTTATACACAACAAATTGTGGATAATGTTGATAACTTTACTTTTTGGCGTATATTTTCATTTTTATTGGTGGATAAAATTGTGAGCAGTCCATCGATTAGTACGAAGGTCCTATTTTTGTCTTCATTCTGCAATTTTCTGCAAAAAATAATTCTTATGCGGCAAATTGTCTCATTCTTCTTTTCCCGCGCCAAGACAAAAAGCATAGACTTTCTTTACCCCATTCTTTTTCAGTACCCCGGCACATTCTTCTAGCGTCGAGCCTGTCGTCACAACATCATCAACCAGCCAGACAATTTCCCTGAGATCACTGTAACCAGGTTTGACTGAGAAGGCATCCCGGAGATTCCGCAGCCTTTGCCTGCGTCCCAGGGTAGTCTGAGGAATTGTATCCTTTATTCGGTCAAGCAAATTCTGATAAGGAATTGCCAGCTGCCTGCTGATGATTGAGGCCAGCACCTCTGCTTGATTGAATCCTCTTTGGGCCAGCCTGTCCGGATGCATCGGCACCGGAACTACTGCGTCAGGAGGAGGCAACCAGCGGATAACCCATGGAATGATCACTTCTGCCAGAGACGTTATCAAATATGGCTGTCCCTTATATTTAATTTGCTGAACCAATTCTTTCCAGGCACCTTTGTAATAACCCAGACAGGTTACCTTATCCAATCCTTCCGGCCCCTTTCCTGTTTCACAATTTCGGCAACGTGTTTTGGTCTCTGCAAGAATTTTGCCGCAGGAACCACAGCGAGGCAGATTCGGAAAGAAATACGCCTGCTGACAAATCAGACAGACCGGTTCTTCTGATACATTGCCGCAAAGCAGACAATACGTTGTCTTCTCATACCACAAAAGCACTGCGTTTTCTTTAAGTCTCAAGAATAAATCAACCATTCAGACATCCCCATTCTTCAGCCAGCCTGTTCTGGTCCTGAATCCAGCGGTTGGCCTGGATCATGGCCTGGGTTTGTTCGGCATAAATAAAGACGGCTCTTCCAAACGGACATTCTGCGCTCCGGCCTGTTCTGCCGGCCATCTGGACCAAAGCCCTCGCATCATAGAGCGTATGATCCGCAAATAAAACTGCAACCTGTACACCTTTAATGGTTATGCCTCTTTCTAAAATGGATGTACAGACAAAAATATTAATATCGCCCTGCCTGAAAAGTACGATCTTTTCTCTCCTCGCAGCATCCGAGCTCCAGCTTCCCTCCACGCGCAGATCACTAAAAGCCATTTTCAGCACACCCGTCCATTCTTTAACCAACGCAACTGTGGGGACAAAGACCAGAATCGGACCGTCCGCAATCAATTTCAGCAATACTTTTTTCAATTCAACCAGTGAACGATCCCTGGTCAGTTTATTTTTTTGCCATTCGGGGACCGGAACAGGAAATCCATGATGTCTTACAGGGAGTCTGACGATCGCACATTTCTGGCTCTTGACCCGTAACAGGATTTCTGCTGACGGTGTCGCTGTAAGACAGATAATTTGTCCATCTGGTCTCAAAGCCTGTCTGATCCCATATTCCAGGACGCTGCTTCCTTCATACGGATAGGCGTCAGTCTCATCAAGGATAATCAGGTGAAAAGCCCGATAAAATCTCAGAACTTGATGCGTTGTTGCGACGGTTAGCTTTGAGGGCTCCATATCCTGCGGCAGCGCTCCGCTTAAAATTTTGATATTGTATTCCGGAAAATTTTTCTGCAAACGAGGCTGAACATCGTGCACAACGTCCTGTCTGGGTGCCGCAAAAAGAACCTTTTTATTCTGACGCAAAAAACTGTCGATCAAAGGGAAACAAACCTCTGTTTTTCCAGCACCGCAGGCAGCCCAAAGCAGCGTTTCTTGTGCTTTTTGCCGGTGCACCTGCTGCCAAAGCTCTTCGGCTGCCTTTTCCTGCGCAAAAGTAAATTCCAGGCTATAACTCCGGACAGTTTGATCTGGTTTACACTTATCCGTATCCACCTGTGTTTGACCCGGAACATCGACGGAATGGAGCCTAAAAAGAATTTGCAGAGAATTGAGCGGTCCAATTTCCCGACAGTCAAGGCAGGTATATGTATCGCCATACAGTGATGGCCATTCTTCATAATGACTGCTTCCGCAGCGCCGGCAGAAATACCTGGATCGAACCTGTTCAAAAATCGGCAGCCACTCTGCATTTCCGCTCTGCACAGCTTTTTGCATGAAGCCCAGAAGTTCCTTCGTACTAACGCCGAGCTTCTTCTCCACAATCCGAAACTCATTTTCGGCGAGTTGCCTGCCCTCCGCTATTCTCAGGAATTTTTGGTACACGGTTTCATTCTGCAGCACTTCGATATTGAATGCCTCCGGCAAGGCCTCCCGGCTGATATCCTGCCACCGAACCTTTTCTTGAACGCCCATATTTTCTTTTTTCATTCGATTTGTTAGCTTTTGGGCAAGCCTGTTTTCAAAGTCCCTGTCTATAACTGGTGCTGATGGCAGAGCTGGTGAAAATGGCTGCGTGGCTGGTTGTGTCGTTGGTTTTTTATCAGGCAGCCCTGCAGTGACGGCCAGCAGCTTTCCTAGCGGTAACCCCGGGCTCAAATACCTCGTCCACCCTCCCAGGATTAGGCCCGCAGAAGGCAGCGGAGAAAAACAGAATTCTCCATTGTCTTTGGCTAATATGTAAAAAAGCACGCTTTTGTCCTTATCCTTTCTGAGTATATTGAACCGTCAGGCCAGGAAAACGTCTTTCCAGACGGGTCTTGGTTCTTTCCTGCTCGTCTTTAGGAAGATTGGCATTCTCCTGCGACAAATCTATGCTGACAATTATTCCCTCCTGCCTGTTTCGTGTTTTTCTGACCATATAAATTTCTTTTTCAATATCCTCATGGTCAAATTCCTTGGCCTCAATAGCCAAAACCGCATTGTCAGTGATTGTCTTCACCTGCCGCGTGTTGTTTGTTCTAAAGGCCTCAATCCGTTCAGACAGGGCATCCGGAAGCTCCCACTCATATTGTCCTGCCCATAACCAAAGAATAATCAAACCTACCGCCAATACACCATAAATAAGCATCATGTGCCTGACCTGCCTTTGCCGTATAATCATTAATTCTTCTGATTATTTCTATCATATGCTTCAGCTAAGCAAGGCGGTTCTGATCTTGTCCTGATTTTCTGTTTTTTCCCCGGTATTGAGCCCGACCAGCAGCCAGAATAAGATGCCGATAATCCCAAAAGACATATCCACATCAATCAGGCTGTGCAGTCCCAAAAATAGAGCTGCTGCTTTCGTACAGATCGTTCCAAGGTCATCTCCATTCCAAAGGTCCTGGACAAAACTCCTGAATCCTTGCCGTGCCCAAAGCATTAATAACAAAAGAGCAATGATCCCCTGATTTAAAAGCACCCGGCAAAATGAAGAATGGGTATCCAATGTCCAATAAGGGGTGGTCTGAATAAAGGGAAAACCGAGCCATCCTCCCGCCCGCGGCAGAAAATATGCATCTCTGGCAAGCCGGATACTATCAGCATAATACGTAATTCTTTCCGCCATGCTGGTATACGTCCAGGAACTTAAATGGCTGAATGGCACCTGTATACTCGAAACTGCAGGGTATAGGACAATGATCAAACAAGCAAGAAGTATTATTCTGACTGACGCCTGAGAACGCTTTTCGGTTACAGTTCTGATGCTATCCATATTTATAATATTTTTTTGAGTTAAAGCTCTTTTTTTTAGCAATAGAATCGGGATAAACAACAAAAGCAGCAGTATCGAAGCCCTTGATCCAGTGGATAGGATACTTATTCCCAGCAGCAGCAAGAAAAATGGGTTAAATCCCCTTTTTATCAATATTACCATTAATTGGCACCCAAGAAAAGCTGCAGCAGAATTCGGATATCCGAAACAGAAGGCATAGCGCCCTTCTTCCGGCGGGCCAGGCGGCAGCCAGATATTCTCACTTCCGGGCAGCCAGGACAGTACCACCGCCAAAATTGTCAACCATATCATTCTGTTTAAAAACCTATTTGCCCCCCCGGCAGCCGCCAGCTGTATTCCCCACAAATAGGCAGATAAATATACCAGCCAGCGGAACGCTTCCAGCCAGCCATCAATTGCCCTGACTGGACTGAATAGTCCCACCAGCGAAAAAAGGCTCAGCAGCAAAAAAATGCTCACCGGATTCCGAAATTTTTTTTTGGCGGCGATAGTTGTAAGACAAACTTGTTTCCAGTGAGCAATCGTGTAGAATATCAAGACAGCACCCAGGACAAGCCACTCTCGGATAAAAAAAATCCCGTGGCATATCATACCCAAAAACATAAACACACTTAGGAAATTTTCTGTCCTCCCATAATTCACCTTAATCCTCCGCAGGACTTGCAAGTCCAATCATATTTCTCTATCATATTTATAACAGCAGAGAAATATTATGCCAAAGGCTTTGGAGGAGGCAATCTATGTCGATTAATGTTCTTCATCTGATTGGAGGCGGCGAGATCGGAGGGGCTGAGCAGAACGTTCTGAATCTCCTGAAAAATCTGGACAGGCAAAGCGTAAATCCTTTTCTGGGTTGTCTGACCAAGGGCTCCGCGCTGGCACCATGCGCACAGTCTTTCGGCATCCCGTCTGAAATATTCCCCATGCAGTTCCCTTTTGACCTCTCCCCTTTGCCTACCATTATTGCTTTCTGCCGCAAACATAAGATTGCGTTAATCCATGCCCATGGCACAAGGGCTAACCTTCTGGGGCGGACCGTCGCGAGACTCACCAAGATCCCCTGCATTTCAACCATCCACAGCCTGCCGGAATACGATTATCCGTCTTCCCTCAAAGGCAGGATTTCTCTCTGGGTCGATAATCTCACCCTGCACTGGTCTGCCGGCATTATTGCGGTATCCGTCAGTCTCAGCCAATCCGCTGCCATCCGACTGAACAGGAAAGGATTAACTTTGCCGGTGAACGTGATCTATAACGGTAGTGAAATATTTTCATTCACTCAACCAGACCAAATGCTCAAAGCCTTCCGTGAACAATGGTCAATCCCGGATCATTGTCTTGTCATCGGAACGATTGGTCGTCTGCACCCGGTGAAAGGGCAGTTTTACCTGATTGAAGCGATGAAACTGCTTACTGCGGAAATCCCTGACCTTCATCTGCTCATCATTGGTGAAGGTCCTCTTCATAATCAACTGACCGAACAACTGAAGCTTTCCGGACTTTCATTTACGCTGACCGGCTACCTGCCTTCAGCCTGGCAGGCCCTGCCGGCAATGGATTTGTTTGTATTTCCTTCTCTGAGCGAAGGAATGGGACTAGTTTTACTGGAAGCCGCTCAAGCCGGAATCCCGATTATAGCTTCCAAGGTCGGCGGGATCCCTGAACTTCTGGAAGACCACAAGGAAGCCCTGCTCGTTCCGCCGGCTGACCCTGCGGCGATGGCGCTGGCCTGCAGCAAGGTGCTCAAGGACAGGGCTTTTTCTGCCGAAATGACTGCCAGGGCTAGGCAAAAGGCCAGCCTGTTTTCCATTGAAAAAATGGTTCAGGATACAATAACTTTTTATGAAAAAATAATAAGCTAAGTGCGCTGTAAACGGTCACTTAGCTTTCGTATATTATCTGAGTGAGTTATTTTCCTAATCGATTAGAATCATATTTATTCCCTATTAGAATCATCCGGTCAAGATTAACCGATATGAACCGTTTTTATTTATCAGATTCCGGGAAATATTTCTGTTTCAGAACCCTTAGAAGGTACAGTGGAAGTACAACTTGCCTTTTTATCCGGCCCGGTTCGCTGATCAGCCGGTAAAGCCATTCCAGTCCGGATTCCCGAAATACCCCGGGGGCACGTTTCACTTCTCCGGACAGTACGTCGAATGACCCCCCGATACCCATACTTACTTTAGCCAGCCCTGCGTGTTCATGATTCCAGTATTCCTGTTTGGGGGCACCCAAGCCAACCAAAAGAATATCCGGTGCAAAGTGACGGATCTGCCGGATGACCTCCGGCTCTTCTGCCTGCGTAAAAAAACCATGATGACACGCCAACGCTATCCCCGGGTACCGCAGGCTCTGCTGCCGAATAACTTTTTCTGTAATGCCCGGCTTCGCGCCCAACAGAAATACTCTCCATCCGTGACGGTTGCTTTCCCTTAATATCCCTGCTGTCAGGTCGATGCCGGTTACTCTTTCTTTGACTGGAAGGCCAAGTTTCCGGGCAGCCCAAACTACGCCGACCCCATCCGGTACGACAAGACCGGCTGAATTGATGACTGCTAGGAGATTGGCGTCATGTTCAGCTTTGTAAATTAATTCGGGATTTGCGGTCACAATCCGGAGTTGCTGCCCCAGCAAAATCGTATTTTTGATAGTTTCAAGGCAGTCCTGCAAACTAGCCGGATCAATACGCGTTCCCAATATTTCCAATTGTTTCATTTTTGTCCCCGGGATTCTCACTTGAAACTGTTTTTAAGGACTTTGCCCGTCCCTAAAGCGACACAGGAAATCGGATGATCGGCAAGGGTCACAATGAGTCCCGTCTCCTTAGAAATCCTCAGATCCAGGGAATTTACCATCGATCCTCCGCCGGTAAGTACGATTCCCCTGTTCATAATATCCGCAGCAAGTTCCGGCGGTGTACGCTCTAAAACATCTTTAACTCCGGCTACAATCACTTCCAGCGATTCTTCCATCGCTTTATACGTCATTTTTGAATCTACCATGATGGTCTTCGGGAGTCCGGTGATGAGATCTCTTCCTCTGACATCGATCTCCGTGTTGTCTGCTTTTCCTTCCTGAACGGCGCAGCCGACTTTGATCTTGATATCTTCCGCCGTTCTTTCTCCGATCATCAAATTGAATTCTCTGCGAATAAACCTGATAATCGATTCATCCAGTTTATCCCCGCCCATGCGGATGCTTTTTTTGGTTACGACCCCTCCCAGGCTGATTACTGCAATATCTGTCGTTCCACCGCCGATATCGACGACCATGTTTCCTTCGGGGCCGTATATGTCCATACCGGCCCCCAGGGCAGCTGCATAAGGTTCCTCAATTACTTTGACCTGTCCGGCACCGGCTTTCATAGCGGCTTGTTTTACAGCCCTTTCTTCAACTTCGGTGACTCCGGACGGTATACAGACAACAACTCTATTTTTAATAAAAGGCCAGTTTTTTATTCCCGCTTTTTTGAGTAAATATTTCAGCATGATTTCGGTGGTCTGATAATCTGCAATGACGCCATCCCTCATCGGCCTGATGACCATAATGCTTCCGGGAGTCCTGCCAAGCATCATTCTGGCCTCTTCGCCGACCGCAATTCTTCTACCTGTGTTCTTATCAATCGCAACGACCGAAGGCTCGTGCAAAACGATACCCCTGCCTTGTGCATAGACCAGAACACTCGCCGTGCCTAAATCGATCCCAAGATCAGTCCCAAACATCAGGTGCTGCCCCTTTCACTTCACGATTCTATTGGCTTGTCCCATGAAAATAAGAAAAACCTGGCAGACGCCAAGCATTTACATGCCGGGCGGCAGCCAAAATTGAATCTCCCTGGAGGGGAGATTCTTTTTATAACTTTGCTCATATTATTCGATGTAATTTTATGTTTTCCTCTTTCTTTCCGTTTTTTGCGACCTATTTTTCTGTCTGTCTTTTAGGAGCTAATCCTCCGTATGCATATATTTTTTCTTGGTTGCTTCTCCTCCCCGAATATGCCTCTCGGCTTTATTGCTTTCAAGGACATGCTTGACCTGAGAGGAAAGTCGTTTGTTAATCAACGGCAATCTTTCCGTTACATCTTTATGTACCGTCGACTTGGATACCCCAAATATTTGCGCGGTCTGCCGCACTGTACAGCTCGATTCTATAATATAGTTGCCAATGTCCAAAGCTCTTCTTTTGATATGTTCCTGCACTCTCCCTCTCCCCTTTGTACCTGCAATGTTTTAGTTCATTTATATGCTGGTACAAATGAAAAAGACATCCTAAAGAGGATGTCCCTTACTGGTAAATAATGTACACTGATTTGCAGGCAGGCCGCCTTTTTCCTAAATCAAACCCGCTATGGCCTTTCAGTATGGTCTTCCCCTGTTTCTGATCTTTGAGAAAAGCATTAAACAAGAAGGTATTTATGCCTTTGGTATTGCCCCATTTACTATTTTGACCTGAGATTCCGAGGCAACCGACCCCATAGAATCTTTTTCATATTCAAACATATCATCAATTGACTTAAGAAATTTGGCAGAAGCCTCGCCATGGCTTCCAATATAAATTCCTGCTTCGTGGAACCAGGAATCCTCTTTCGAGTTCCACGGATAGACCTTCATGCAACGCCCGCAGAAAACACCATCTTCGTTGGTTGCCCTGAATATAGTACACTTCTTCATATCACTATTCCAGCGAAGGTAACCGTTATGCTCGATTGATCCGCGTCCAGGGTAATTGCTTGGGCTTGGGCAATTTTCAGCACATTTTTTGCAGATCCTGCAGAAGTCCAGAAGCTCGAGATCTATTGGTTTATCCGGAGCTAGCAGCAAATCGGTAGTGACGGCATCCACTTTGTGTCTGAATCCCAAACGGGGATGAACTGTGCAGTCTCCGGTCCGGTATCAGTAAATCTTTTCAAGTTTTGTCCCTTGATAATAATGTCCCAGGATTTCCATGTACGATTCGCCTTTTAGAGCCAGGTCATTGGCCCCGTATTGTGACATTCCGACTCCGTGTCCTTTGCCGTACGTAACAAACTCAATTTCTGTTCCGCGGGTCTCCCATTCAAAATCGGTTGAGGAAAGCTGAAGCTTGCTCCGCAGTTCCGTTCCCTTGAAAACTTTGTTTCTGACAGCCAGTGTCTTTACCCGTCCGGCTTTCGTCCTTTCAATCAAGATGACATCGCTGTCCGAAAACTTTTCCGGGATCTGGGTGAAACCAAGAAGCTGATAAAATTCAGCACACTGAAAGATCTGATGTTTGACGAACCGTAGTGAATCACTTTCCCCGGACGGCACATTTTTGAGATAATCCAGATCAGTACTCCAAACGTCTCCAGCCTGCTCAGTCTTTTTCCGGCCGCAGCTGCTGTAGAAAAACGCATTAATCATTTTTCCCTGATACGTAACAACCTTCCCCCGTGTAGCTTTAACCGCATCTGCAATTTTGCGCTGGTATTTCCAGTAGTTGATGATTCCCCATTTTGTCCGCATTTCTTCATTGGTATTCCAGGCCTGCGTATTGACAGTGGTGTCCACATCAAAGTCGCTGCCCGCAGCGGATTCCATCCTTTTCAGTACATAGGTCCTGGCGGCAACAGCCTGGGCCTTTAACGCCTCTGCTTCAAACTGGGCAGGCATTTCGGCTGCAACTACCCCGACCAGGTATTCCTCTATGGGTATTGCTCTGATCTGGCCGTCTGCCAGTTTAACCCTTACCGGTATTCCCGGATCGTCCTGGTCTCCACCCCCAAACCAACTGATAAGCACGGGCAGTATTCCTACAAAAAAGATAACGGCCATGACAGCGGCCGTTATTGTTTTCATTCTTTTACTCACGTTTTGGCCTCCTGCGCAGTACAAGCATATCCTATTTGTATGCACAGGAGGGCAGCGATATGATACAAACGAAGTCGGTTATTCTTCTTTCGTGATATTGGCACCAATACCCCTTAATTTAACTTCAAGGTATTCATAACCTCTTTCAATATGATGGATCTCTCTGATTTCCGAGGTGCCATTGGCCGTCAGTGCTGCCAGAACAAGGCCCGCTCCGGCCCGCAAATCACTCGCACTTACGGTAGCGGGATGAAGGTTTTCCACTCCCTGGACAATCGCACTTCTGCCCTCAATCCGGATATCTGCGCCCATTCTTTTCAGTTCTTCGACATGCATGAATCTGTTTTCAAAAACGGTCTCTGTAACCATTGAAGTTCCATGGGCCCGTGTAAGCATCGCCATGATCGGCGCCTGCAAATCGGTTGAAAACCCCGGATGCACTTGGGTCTTAATGTCTACGGCATGATAGTTCCCTTTGCCAATGACTCTTATGCCGTCATCTTCCTCTTTATATACCACGCCGGCTTCATCAAGTTTGGCCAAAAGCGAAGTCAAGTGGACAGGGATGACGTTCCGCACCAAGACTTCCCCGCCGCAGGCCGCAGCCATCAAGATGTATGTTCCTGCTTCGATCCTGTCCGGTATAATCGTATGCGTGGTTCCATGAAGTTCTTTGACCCCTTCAATGTTAATGATATTTGTGCCTGCGCCGCGGATTTTACCACCCATTTCATTGATAAAATTGGCGAGATCAACAATTTCGGGTTCCTGAGCAGCATTCTCAACAATGGTCGTACCCTCAGCGTTTACTGCAGCCATCATGATATTCTCGGTTGCTCCAACGCTCGGAAAATCCAGATATATTCTTGCCGCTTTCAGTCTGGAGGCCGAAACGTCCAAAAAACCATTATCCATACGGACCTGGGCTCCCAGCAGCTCCAAACCTTTAATATGCCAGTTGATCGGTCTGGACCCGATTGCGCATCCACCGGGATGAGAAATCCTGATTCTGCCCTTGCGAGCAAGCAAAGGACCCATAATAAATATGGATGCTCGCATTTTGGATATAAGATCGTAAGGAGCCTCTATGTTTTCGATATCCCTGTTTTCAATATGTAATTTCTTGTTCTTTCTTTTAACCTTTCCCCCCAGAGATTCGATAACCTGCCCCATGACTTGAACGTCGAGCAGATCGGGGGCTTCCTCCAAAATAATCTTATCTGAAGTCAGCAGACTTGCTGCAATGATCGGTAATATGGCGTTCTTTGCCCCGCTGACATCCACTTTCCCTTCCAGTTCTCTTCCGCCTGTCACAACAAATTTGCTCAAATTATTGTCATCTCCTGACCTATTTCTAAACTACGATTATATCATGATCCGGTCCAAACAATCCAGTATTAATCATCCCATATCCGGTTTTCCATTTCAACAGTAATAGTTCTTTTCTACCGGTCTGTTTTCCTGCAAGCAGGAAAGAAAACTTATTCGTACTATGTCAACCTTAAAGTTATTGTATACTATACTTCCTCGAGGAGTGCCGGCAGCGCAAGTACAGTCCTTCCACCATTATCTCCGGATTTTCTGGTCACCGCCTGTATATTGATTGTATCCTTCCCGGCTTTAATACCCTGGCCTGATCCCCAGGTATAACCGGACAGAGCATACAGCGATGGAATATCCGTTTGTTGAATAATGCTGACAATGTTCATTTTAAAATAACGTTGGATATCAATTTCCTGATCAACGCTTTCTTCAAGGTATACTTTTGTTTCCCGGCTGGATAATCGAAGGTTCAGTACTTCATACGTGTTGAGAACATCACCTTCCTGGTCTTGATTAATTTCCAGCTCTGCGCTGTACTGATAGGCCGTTCTGTTGGCAAAGTCGCTCAGGACAGCTTTATTCCACAGCAAGCCGCTTGACTGCAAAACATTTTCTATTTCCTTCTGACTGCTGCTATCTTCCGTCCAGATAATATATTTTACCCGGGCATTTTGGCAAGATGCAAGTCCCGAATGAAGAAGCAGCACAAGATTTCTGTCAGGATTGCTTTGGGCTTTAATGCTACTGGCAATCCCGGCTGCTGATCCTGATAAGACGATAATGGTCAGGGATATGAACAAACAAAGCAAGGTCTTTTTTCCAGACACGCTCTCTCACTCCAGCTTACTGATTTTTAGTTGTCATTCCTGTCTTTAATTCAAATGTCATCAACTATTAATAGTTTGACCAAAGTGGAGATTCCCAAAACATAAGAGATTTTTTTAGATTTTTTAGATTCTTCTAGCTATGTTGCCAGAAGCCTTTTCATGGTAAAATGTTATATATCAATTTTCTTACAGGTACTCATCAGAAGGGAGCCACTTTAATGGAAAACAACAGCCTTGAGCATAAGCATCTCCATGCCCATTCCCATCCAAACAAGAAAAATGTCTTAAATCGCTTGGCCAGAGTAATCGGCCATCTGGAAGGTATAAAAAGAATGGTTGACGATGAAGTAGACTGCAGTGAAATACTGATACAACTGTCGGCTGTCCGCTCCGCACTTAACAATACCGGTAAAGTCATCTTGAGTGACCATATCAATCACTGTTTGGTTCATGCTTATGAGGAAAACAATACCGAAGTCATCGACAAACTGAATGATGCTATTGACAAATTTCTAAAATAAATGCGGAATAGATTATGACCAGGCAAGACAAGATAAGAAAAGGATGCAGCAATATGATCGCTGCATCCTTTTTACTTTTGAACCCAAGGCTATTTTTCTGTCGCTCTGAGCCTAGCGACAGCTCTTTTCAAGGCAACCTCCGCTCGGATGATGTCCGTCTCGGCCTGTTTTTCACCGAGGCGTTTTTCAGCGCGCTCTTTGGCCGCCTCTGCTCTCGCGACGTCGATAGATTCCGCAAGCTCGGCGGTGTCGGCCAGGATCGTTGCCTTGTTCTGGACAACTTCCAAAAATCCGCCGCCAATTGCCATTTTTTCCACTTTGCCGTTTTGCGTATAGCGGACGACCCCGATTACCAGGTTGGCAATGAGTGGAGAATGGTTGGCTAAGATACCGAGTTCTCCTTCCGCTCCGGGTGCCAGGATAAATTCAACTTCCGTATTCAGAACTTCGCCGGCAGGTGCCACGACAACAAAGTTAAACGTTCCAGCCATGGTTATACAGCTCCCAACTGTTTCGCTTTTTCAACCGCCTCTTCGATCGTTCCGACATACCGGAACGCTTCTTCAGGCAGACTATCGTGCTTACCTTCGCAGATTTCTTTAAAGCTCCGAATCGTATCTTTGACCGGTACGTATTTGCCTTTCATGCCGGTGAAGGCCTCGGCTACACTAAACGGCTGGGAAAGGAAAATCTGAATGCGGCGGGCTCGGTTAACAAGAAGTTTGTCATCTTCGCTGAGCTCGTCCATACCAAGAATCGCAATAATATCCTGAAGCTCTTTATAACGCTGCAGGATCTTCTGCACTTCGCGGGCAACTTCGTAATGCTCCTGGCCAACGATGTCCGGGGTCATGATCTGGGAACTGGAATCCAGCGGGTCCACCGCCGGGTAAATACCCATTTCAGAAATCGAACGGGAAAGAACCGTTTTGGCATCCAAATGCGCAAAGGCCGTAGCCGGTGCGGGGTCCGTCAAGTCATCCGCCGGCACATAAATAGCCTGAACGGAGGTGATGGAACCTTTCTTCGTTGAAGTGATGCGTTCCTGCAGGTTGCCCATTTCCGTAGCCAGGGTCGGCTGATAGCCTACCGCCGACGGCATACGGCCCAAGAGTGCGGACACCTCAGATCCGGCTTGGGTAAAGCGGAAAATGTTATCGACGAAGAGGAGCACGTCCTGTCCCTGTTCATCACGGAAAAATTCAGCCTGGGTAAGACCGGTCAGTCCTACTCTTAAGCGGGCACCGGGGGGTTCGTTCATCTGACCGAACACCATGGTCATCTTGTTAATAACGCCGGATTCCTTCATTTCATTCCAGAGGTCATTCCCTTCACGGGTACGTTCACCAACGCCGGCAAATACGGAAATACCGCCGTGCTGGGTTGCGATATTATTAATGAGCTCCTGGATCAGAACGGTCTTGCCTACGCCAGCACCGCCGAACAGACCAATCTTACCGCCTTTAGCATATGGTGCCAGCAGATCGACTACTTTAATCCCTGTTTCCAGCATCGTATCTGTGGTTTCCTGATCGACAAACGGTGGTGCTTTACGATGAATCGGGAATTTTAGTTCCGTGTTCACATCGGGTAGATTGTCGATCGGTTCTCCCAAGACATTGAACATTCTCCCCAATGTTTCAGTACCGACGCTGACAGTGATCGGTGCACCGGTGTTCACGGCTTCTACACCCCTGGTCAGACCGTCGGTGGACGACATCGCAATACAACGCACGGTGTCGTTGCCTAGATGCTGGGCAACTTCCAAAGTCAGTTTGGAGTTCTTTACTTCGTTTTGAATGACAATCGCACTATAAATTTCCGGCAGGGCATCGGAATCAAATTCGATGTCTACAACCGGACCCATGACTTGAATTACTTTACCTATTTTTGACACAAGCTTGCAACCTCCTTTGATAAGGTACGAAAAGCAGCTACTCCAGAGCCGCAGCTCCCCCTACAATTTCAGAAATTTCCTTGGTAATCGCTGCCTGACGGGCTCTGTTCATCATTAAAGTCAACTTGCCAATCATTTCTTTGGCATTTTCCGTTGCTGAATCCATCGCCGTCATTTTTGCCCCCATTTCACTCGCCTTGCTTTCCAGGAGGGCGCTGAAAATCTGACTTTCAACATAGCTGGGGAGTAATTTATCCAACATTTGCTGGGGTTCAGGCTCGAAGATATAGCTGCCACTGGCCTTTTCTGCGGATGGTTCAATCGGCAGTAATTTGATAGCGGTTGGTTCCTGAGACAGAACCGAAATGAATTTGGAATAAACGAGGTAAACCTCATCTAATTCGCCGCGGGTATATAACCCAATGACATCTTTAGCAATGCCTTTGGCTTGGCTATAATTGGGGCTATCGCCCAATCCAGTAAACTGTGTAATGATTTCAATATTACGTCTGGTAAAAAAATCAATGCCTTTCCGGCCTACTGCTACCAAACCGGCTTGAACGTCCGTCTTTTCATCAAGCAGACTCCTGGTCATACGATTCAAGTTGGTATTAAACCCTCCGCACAGACCTCGGTCTGACGTTACGAGGATATATCCCACTTTCTCCACTGGACGTTTTTCCAGAAGCGGATGCCTTGCCTCCGCCTGGTTCTGAACAAGACGGGCTAGGACACTCTGAAGCTGTTTGGCATATGGGCGGGAAGCGATGACTTTTTCCTGAGACTTCCGTAATTTGGCGGCAGCTACCATCTTCATGGCTTTGGTAATCTGCTGCATATTGGCTACACTACGGATCCGTCTGCGAATATCGCGTACTCCTGCCACTTCATTCACCTACTCTTTCTAAGCTAAAAAGCCTTGCTTGAACTCATTGATGGCATCGCCGATTTCTTTCATGAGCTCGTTGGAAAGAGCTTTCTCCGTACGAATTTTCTCAGGGATCTGAGTCGTACGCATGAAGCGGAGAAGTTCCTGTTCGAATTCTTTCATTCTTTCCATTGGGACATCATCGATATAACCTTTAGTCGCCGCGAAGATGACGATGATCTGCTCTTCGACCGGCATCGGCTGATATTGTCCCTGCTTCAGGATCTCCATGGTTTTTTGGCCGCGGTTAAGTCTGGCTTGAGTCGCTTTGTCCAGATCAGATCCAAATTGGGCAAAAGCCGCTAATTCGCGATAAGCTGCCAGATCCAGACGGAGCTGACCGGCTACCTGTTTCATGGCCTTGATCTGAGCGTCTCCTCCAACGCGCGATACCGAGATACCGACGTTAATGGCAGGACGGAAACCGGAAAAGAACAGGTCTGATTCCAAGAATATCTGACCGTCGGTGATGGAAATAACGTTCGTCGGGATATACGCGGAAACGTCACCGGCCTGAGTCTCAATGATCGGCAGCGCTGTCAGTGAGCCGCTTCCCTTTTCTGGGGACAGCTTAGCCGCACGTTCCAGCAAACGGGAATGGAGATAGAAAACGTCGCCGGGATAAGCTTCACGTCCGGGCGGACGTTTCAACAAGAGCGACAGTTCGCGATAAGCAACCGCCTGTTTGGAGAGATCATCATAGACCACCAGAACATGCTGACCTTTGTCCCGAAAATACTCGCCAATCGCACAACCAGAATACGGTGCAATATAAAGCATCGGAGCCGGGTCGGAAGCTGTCGCCATGACAACGATCGAATATTCCATCGCGCCATGCTCTTCCAGCTTCTTCACAACACTGGCTACGGTCGACTGTTTCTGACCGATAGCCACATAAATACAGATACAATTCTGTCCTTTTTGATTAATAATGGTGTCTACGGCCAGCGCGGTCTTACCTGTCTGGCGGTCACCAATAATCAGCTCACGTTGTCCGCGGCCGATTGGCACCATGGAGTCAATCGACTTCAGACCGGTCTGCAGCGGTTCATTTACTCTTTTTCTGTCGACTACACCGGGAGCATCTGATTCTATCGGACGATATCCGGCTGGAATGATCTCCCCTTTGCCATCGACAGGTTGTCCAAGAACGTTGACAACGCGGCCAATTAAGCTTTCTCCTACCGGTACTTCCACGATCCTGCCGGTACGCTTGACCTGGTCGCCTTCTTTAATCGCAGCATAAGGTCCCAGGATAACGCAGCCGATGTTGTCCTCTTCCAGGTTCATGGCCATCCCATATATACCGCCAGGGAACTCCAGAAGCTCACCGGACATTGCCTTCTCCAAGCCATAAACACGCGCAATACCATCACCTACCTGGATAACGGTACCAACATCAACGACTTCGAGGGCTGATTCATAACGCTCGATTTGCTGTTTAATAATAGAACTAATTTCTTCGGGACGTAAATTCATCCTTTTAGTTCACCCCTACTTCCTGCTGAGGTTTTAACGATGTTTTTTTCAATTCATCACGTATTTTAGACAATGCGGTTGTAATTGAGCCATCCATCACACGATCTCCCACTTGAAGTTTGGCTCCACCGATCAATGTCGGATTTACTTCGGAAAGTAAACGAACATTCTTGCCAGTAGATCTGGCAATCATTTCTTTGAGTTTTTCCTCTTGCGCCGGAGTCAGTGCTGTGGCACTGGTAACTTTTGCTTCGATTAAGTTGCGTGCTTCATTGGCCAGACGTGCAAATTCACGCTGAACCAGGCTGAGGAGATTCTGTCTCCTGCGATCAATCAACAGATAAACAAAATGACTGGTCATGTCAGAAACAGTGTCATCAAGTATCTTCGCCAGGACCTTCTTTTTGGTTTCTGCTTCAATATTGGGATGGTTCAGCAAAACTTTCAGCTCATTATTTTGGGCTACAATTTCCGCCAAATCATGCAGCTCTTTATCGATTTGATCGAGGACAGACATCTCAATAGCTAATTCAAAAAGAGCCTGCGCATAGCGATGTGCGAGAGCGCCGTTTAACATGGCCGATCCCCTACCTCTTGAATAAATTGTTCAATGAGAGCTTCCTGACCCGTGATATCCAGTTTGTGGCGAATGATTTTTTCAGCAACGGCTACGGACATATCGGCTACCTGAGCTTTAACATCGGCAATTGCCCTGTCGCGTTCCCGTCCAATGTCGGCCAAGGCCGACTGTTTGAGCTTTTCGGTTTCCTTACGGGCTTCCAGGATAATTTCTTCCGCACGCAGCTCGCTGCTCTTGGTAGCCTTCTCAATAATTTCCTGAGCTTGCTGACGGGCTTGACGCATTTCCTGTTGGTATTCCAGCCGGATTCTTTCAGCTTCTTTTCTCTCCTGTTCGGCTTGGGCCAGGTTATTTTCAATACCCTGACGGCGTTTTTCCATCATATTCATGATTGGTGTCCAAGCAAACTTTTTCAGGATCCAAACTAAAAGCAAAAATGAAAGAAGCTGAACAAAATATGTGTAGTCAAAATGTAACGGGCTATTTGTCGTAGGACCAGCAGCCGCTGAGGCAATCGAATTGGTAAAACCTATTACGAAGGGATTCAAGCGATATTCCCCCTCCTCTCTATTTTGAGCAGTAGATTAATACAGTAACGTCATTCAATTGTTGCATTTTACTGAAGTACACCTCAGGACTTCGTAAAGAACATTAACAGAGCCATGATGATGGACAAGAGGGGAAGAATCTCAACCAGCGCAATACCAATAAACATGGTGCTCATTAAAGTTCCTCTGGCTTCAGGTTGACGTGCAATTCCATCAATTGTGCTGGCAACAACGTTTCCATTACCCATAGCAGCTCCAATGGCCGCACCCGCGGCAGCAATACCAGTACCTATCAACGCAGCAGCAGTGATATCCATATTAAATTTCCTCCTTAAATTAATTCATTTTGTATTTATTGATTTCAGATTGCTTCTTTTTAGCTCTGAAATAATACCGTTGTTAGTGAGACTCTTCGATAGCTTGGCCGACATAGGCCACCGTTAATATTGTAAAAACATAGGATTGGATTACTGCGATAAATACGCAGAAAACAAGCCAGAATGGCATCGGAATAACTCCGCCAAAGGCAAATATACCCGGGATCATGAGAATGACTGCAATCAGGATTTCTCCAGCATAAATATTGCCGAATAGCCGGAAAGCTAAGGTCAAAGGCTTGGCGACAAAGTCAATAATATGAAGGATCGCAAAAGGCGGATAGGGTTCAAGAAAGTGTTTGAAATAGTGCGCACCTTTATATTTGAGTCCATAGACCAATACTAAAACAATCGTTATTGTAGACAACGCAAAAGTCGTATTAACATCTGCTGTCGGCGACGAAAACGTTGTTGTTCGCGCACTGAAAATTGCTCCGCCAAACATCTCATTGATTCTAGCAAAGTGTACGTGATCGAGTAAGGGTGCAAATATATTGGGAATCAAGCCAATCATGTTCGCAAAAAATACAAACAAAATAAGGGAAAGAAGATACCCGAGCAATGACGATCCTTTTTTATAGTTCATATTATCAGAGATAAGGCCCCTGACAAAATCAATGATCCATTCCAAAAGATTTTGAAGTTTTCCGGGCGTTCCACTTGTCAGATTGCGCTTACAAAGAAAGACAAAACCCAAAAGAAGTATCATCGTGACCCAAGTCATAATCAGTGTCTTCGCATGCACAGTGCCATTTCCCAATACCCATAGTACGGTATCATGCATTTAATTTTCACCACCTTTCATTTTCCTTAGTTGATGTCTTGCTACAATTATAGGGATAACAATACCAATCATCATTCCTATAGCCACATAATAAAGCCATTCCGGTTGGAACCTTGCGGTAATAGCGAATACCAATGTAATGATTACCAACCTGAATACTAAGCTTTTGTAGTATGTTTTTAGGGCTGCTTTCTTATCTTTGTCCATTGCTTTTCGAGCATCCCTAAGTAGCCACTTAACATTAATTATGCCCGTATAATAGCCGATCAATAAACCGACAAGGGGATAAAATTCTGTTCGCCATATTACGATTAAAACAGTGATGCAAAGAATAACCGTCAAGATCTGAATAAACCTGCTATTTTCCATCCGTTTTACCTAACTTTAAATAAATTAATATTAGAGATAATATACTGAACAAAATGCCTAGAATCATCAAAACTGCCTTAAATAAAGGGTCAGTGCCAAAACGAGTGTCCAAATAATTTCCGAAAAAATATCCTCCTACTTCCAAGCCAACAAGAGCAGAGGCACTTGATGATCCCCATAGCATATACTTGACAACATCACCTGCAAATTTGTCAGCCATCTGGTTCCCTCAAATCTTTTGGTTTTTCGTAGACAACATAATATGACATCGTAATATGTATTGCAAGATTTATGCCAATTGCACTTGCCGTCAAATACCGCGTAGAATCAGGATTGATCGTTCCTTCACATAATCATGAGTTTTCATTTTGCATTTTTTTAATTATTTTTTATTTTATTAAGAAATTCTTGTGATCGTGATCAGATGCTGAAAATCTTTTATCAGAAAATTTTTCAATAATAATTTGGGTGATTCTTGCGCTTGATCTGCCGTCCCCGTATGGATTTGTCGCTTGAGACATTTTTTCATAAGCATCCTGGTCGGTTAACAGCTGCTGAATGCTCTCAGCGACTTTATTGTATTGTGTCCCAACCAGCAATACGGTTCCTGAATCGACAGCTTCAGGCCGTTCAGTCGTATCCCTGACCACTAGAACGGGCTTGCCCAGTGAAGGAGCCTCTTCTTGGATCCCCCCGGAGTCTGACAGGATCAGATAGGCCTTCGCCATTAGATTTACAAACGGTTCGTAATCCAAAGGTTCAATTAAATGGACCTTTTCATTGCCTCCTAAGACCTCCGTGACTACTTTCCTGACCGTAGGGTTCTTATGCATCGGGAATATAACATAGGTATCCGGAAATTCCCGCAGGACTGTTTCCAGCGCCTGATAGATCTGCCGCATGGGTTCTCCCCAATTCTCCCGGCGGTGCGTTGTCATTAGGATCATTCGTTTATCTTTATTTGCTTCTAGAATCCTGTTTAAGTCTATATCCGCAAACTGATATTCCGGCTTAACGGTACTTAATAAGGCATCGATTACTGTGTTGCCTGTAACAAATATATTCTCCGGGTCGACCCCTTCGCGCAGCAGATTACTTCTCGATACTTCGGTGGGTGCAAAATGCAGGTCTGCTAAACCGCTGGTAAGTTTCCGATTGATTTCCTCCGGCCAGGGAGAATATTTCTGGCCAGTTCGCAAACCAGCCTCGATATGGCCGATCGGGATCTTATGATAAAAAGCTGTTAGGGCTGATGCAAAAGTAGTTGTAGTATCCCCTTGTACCAAGATCAAATTCGGTTTTTCCTTGATCAATATCTCATCTATTCCTGTCAGCACTCCAGTGGTAAGGGTGGCAAGAGTCTGTCCATGCTTCATTAAATCAAGATCATAATCAGGTACAATATCAAAGAGTTTAACAACCTGATCCAGCATCTCACGATGCTGGGCAGTAACAACAACCAGGCTGTCAACGTCGTCCCGCTTTTCTAATGCTTTTACGACAGGTGCCATCTTAATAGCCTCAGGTCTGGTTCCAAATACAGTCATGACCTTATAATTTCTTTGCTTCAATTCCACAATATTTCCCCCACTGTTGGGCAATGCCTGAAGGCGTTGACCGCAAAGACCTTTAATCTTAAATATTATACACGCCCAAGGCATTTTTCGCAAATATATACAATTATATACAGCTCCATCATCCCATGGTTTATTACTCGCTTGTTTCGAAGCGAATATTCTTTTTTTTACCGTTTTCATCAAGATAAGCAACCCGTTTGATCATTGCATTTTTAATCATTCTCCGGCACAGCAGACAGGGTTCCCCCGATGCTTGTTCCCCATCAAATTCATAGCCGGATATGTAAATTGTGGCTCCCTGCATTTTTACGGGATCACCGGCAATAATCGCATTTTGTTCAGCGTGAACCGCCATACACAACTCATATCTTTCCCCTTTGGGAACATTATACCGTTCCCTGACACATTCCCCGATGTCAATGCAGTTGGGTTCCCCTCTGGCAGCGCCGTTGTAACCTGTGCTAACAATAATATTGTCTTTGACAATCACTGCGCCATAATTGCGCCTTAAGCAGGTTGACCGCCTGGCCACCAGCTGGGCAAGATCAAGGAAATATTCGTCCCACGCTGGCCTGGTTTGATTTTTCATCACACTACTCCCCGCATTCCGCTTTCCTTCGCCAAAAAGTACATTGAATTTTTGTCTGCTAAGATAATTCTCTATTTTTAGTATACTCGTGCCAGACTCTGCTGTCATTATATCTATTAGGATCTTTTTCTGTTCATTTTCTGTTTCTTCTCTGTTGTTTATTCTTTTGTTCCAAACAGTCTGTCCCCAGCATCTCCGACTCTTGGAACGATATAGGCGGATTCGTTTAAGCATTGATCAATAGCCGTAACGTAGGTTAGGTTACTTATACAAAGGAAATCTTCCGCAAATATCTTTGACAATCGCTTCGGCCCGGGCAATTCTTGAAGCATCACTGCCGGCAGTCAGCGTCAGGTCAATCGCCTCAGTGATCAGATCCATCTCGGCTTCCTTCAACCCTCTGGTCGTGACCGCAGGCGAACCGATCCGTATACCGCTCGTTACATTGGCCCCCTGAGGATCAAACGGGATCGTATTTTTATTCACGGTAATGCCGACACTGTCCAGCCGTGTTTCAGCTTCTTTGCCTGTCAGCCCCTTGCGTCTGACATCCAGCAGCAGCAAATGGTTGTCCGTACCGCCTGAAACCAAACGAAATCCTCTTGCCAGAAATCCTTTGGCTAATGCCCGGGCATTTTGCAAAATCTGCTGCTGGTATTCAACAAATCCCGGCTGAAGAGCTTCACCGAAAGCAACGGCCTTGGCTGCAATCACATGCATCAGCGGGCCACCCTGAATTCCGGGGAATATCGCTTTATCGATCTTTGGCCCGAATTCCTCTTTACAGAGAATAAGCCCGCCTCTTGGCCCCCTTAAGGTCTTATGGGTTGTGCTGGTTACAAAA
The DNA here is from genome assembly GCF_001707455.1 of Dehalobacter sp. TeCB1. Classification (NCBI taxonomy): domain Bacteria; kingdom Bacillati; phylum Bacillota; class Clostridia; order Eubacteriales; family Desulfitobacteriaceae; genus Dehalobacter; species Dehalobacter sp. TeCB1. The sequence continues at coordinate 80,527 of NZ_MCHF01000010.1, forward strand.
TGCGCATAGGGAATGGGGCTCGGATGAAGACCGACTGCTACCAGACCTGCAATATGCGCCATATCAATCATCACGTAAGCGCCAACTTCATCGGCGATTTCTCTGATCCGTTTAAAATCAATCTGGCGAGGGTAAGCACTCGCTCCGCCGACAATCATCTTTGGTTTATGGGCAAGCGCCAGTTTATGCAGATTGTCGTAATCGATCCGTTCTGTTTCCTTATCAACGCCATATTCAATAAAATTGAAATATTTTCCCGAGATGTTGACCTGACTCCCGTGTGTAAGATGCCCTCCATGCGACAAGTTCATGCCCAGAACCGTGTCCCCAGGATTCAGCATGGCAAAATAAACTGCTGTATTGGCCTGTGCTCCTGAATGGGGCTGAACATTAGCGTGTTCTGCATTAAACAGTTTTTTGACCCTTTCCCTGGCCAGATTTTCAACAATATCAACATACTCGCATCCACCGTAATAACGTTTTCCCGGATATCCTTCAGCGTATTTGTTTGTCAGGACCGAACCCTGAGCAGCCATAACTGCCCTGCTGACAAAGTTTTCCGAAGCAATGAGTTCAATTTTATTTTCCTGTCTGTTTTCTTCCAGCTCTATGGCTTTTGCTGCCTCAGGGTCCTGGGACGCTAAATATTTCCGAATGTAATCCATCTGAATATCCACCTCTATCATAAATAACTAGGATATCGTTTCCTTTTCTGGTATCTTGTCAACCTTAGAATTATTCTGTTTAGCATATGCTGCCATATAAACTTCTGTCCTGGCCTCCTCAGTCGCAGGGATAAGAAGCTCTCGGGCCGCCGACATATTTCGGCCGCGTTTTGGCAAGGTTAAGATGAGCCGCACCGAGGTTTCGGACACCAATCCTTAGCGGAACGGCGACCGGACGAAGATGCATACCAATCAACGTGTCTCCGATATCGATCCCGGCATCAGCCCTAACCTGTTCGACAGCAACGGGATCGGAAAAATTCCCCCAGGCAGTCAGGGACATTGCCCCGCCTGCTGAAAGCGACGGTATCACCACGACGGGTTCAAAATTCAGCCTGTCCGCCACCTTTCTTTCCACGATGAGCACCCGGTTTAAATGCTCACAGCATTGAATCGCCAGAAAAATCCCAAGCTTGTCCGCCCATCTCCGAAGTGGTTCGAACAGAATATCAGCCACTTCTTTGCTACCGGCTTTGCCAATCTTCTCCCCGATAATCTCACTCGTGCTGCAGCCTACAACCAGCAGCTGTCCAGGCGTTAGTCCAGCTGTATCCTCAAATGCCTGAAGAATATGCTCCCACTCATCTTTGATTTGCCGAAGCATTTCCTTCTTATCTGCCATAGTACCCTCACGCCTTTCTTATTTTTTGGGCCAGTATCCTCAGCCTAAAAAATTAAGATCGCTGTTCAAGATCGCTGTTCAAAATCGCTGATCATATCTACTCTTCTGGCATGTTTCCACCCGCTGAAGGATGTCGTCAAAAAAGTCTCGACAATATCCAGCGCAACGCCCTGACCAATTACTCTTGCTCCGAGTGCTAAGATATTGGCGTTATTATGCTGCCTCGCCATCTTGGCCATATAACTGTCGGTACAAAGGGCAGCCCGGATTCCCTTGACTTTATTGGCTGCAATGGAAATCCCTATTCCGGTGCCGCAGACCACGATTCCTGAATCCGCTTTATTTTCGATCACTGCTTTCCCGACATTGAAGCCATACTCCGGATAATCAACGGAAATGTCGCTGTCTGTACCGCAATCTAGAATCTCGTGGCCTTTTTCCGCAAGAAATTCTTTGATGCACTCCTTAAGCTGATATCCTGCATGATCTGCACCCAATGCAATTTTCATTTCTGCCTCCTGAACTCCGTAGTTTTTATCATCATTTTTTTATCTAGCATTTACAGGCGCTAACTATTCCCTCGATACCGCCGTACTCCAGCTTTGATCATTTCTTCAATTTCTTCCGCACAGAACCTGTATGTTTCCAGAGATCCCAGCCATGGGTCGGAAATTTCTTTATCCAAACCAGCCCATTCTCCGAGTTGCATGATTTTATCCTGATATTCCGGATAAATACCGAACAATACTTTTTTCTGAGCTTTGGTCATTGTCAGGATCAGATCAGCAGCAGCGAGCGTATCTTTTTGCAGCCTGACCGCCCGATGCCGCCGGGCATCAATTCCCTTTTTCTGGAGAATCTCCCCTGCATACGGACTGACGGGATCACCATCCAAAGCCTGAATACCAGCCGAAAAAAGCTCATACCCTTCCGGAAAATATAAGCGGGCAAGACCTTCTGCCATCGGACTGCGGCATGTATTTCCTGTACAAACAAACAAGATTTTCATAGATATCATTATACCCTCTTTTCCGGACTAGTAAATTAAAATTCAATTAACTTAGAAAACAAGACCGAAGGCCATTCTCAGGCCAATCAGAAACAAGATGCCGCCACCGACGGCTTCCGCTTTGCTGCCGGCCCAGGTGCCGATTCTTCGACCAAGAAGAATTCCGCCTCCTGTCATGATGCCTGCGGTAAAACCCATGATCAGGGTTGCCGGCAGGATCATACTGACAAACGTACCCAGAGAAAATCCGACACTCAGCGCGTCAAGGCTGACGCTTCCTGCCAAAACAAAAATTCCGAATCCTTTTAAACTCGGGATGCTTTTTTCTCCCGATCCCCGAATGGCTCCCAGAATCATTTTACTGCCAAGCCAGAGTAAAATGACAGCTCCGATCCCAACTGCAACATTGCCAAACAGCAATCCAAGTTTCTGTCCAATCCACAAACCCAAAAGCGGCATGAAAACATGAAACACTGCCACGACAACACTCAATCTCAGCGCTATTTTATTGTCGATCCCAATCATTCCTAAAGCAAGCGAGAAGGAAAAGGCATCCATCCCTAGTGCTATCGATACCGCTATGATCCATATTAATTCCAAGTGTTTTCCTCCTTAGTTTCGGTCAGATTGGGATACCTGCTCCCTGGACCAAAATTTTTTTTGCCAGCTGCTTTCTTCAAACGGTTCATAAATGCAAGCCCTATTCCTTCTTCTGCAATCTCCTCCGCCAGAATGGTGTCGATGTTTTGCTCGTCACACAGTCTCAGTCCTTCAAACAGACGGCTGGCAGCTGAGTCAAGATTATTCCTGGAACCAAGTGTAAATATCATATCGGCCTTGCCGGCCGTATCTCCGGTCAGTCTGGCGACCGTTTCTTCCAAACACAGTACTGCAGTCCTTACCGCGTTGTTTTTGTTCCTCAGATATTTCGTCATTTTTTCAGCTTTTTCAGAGGTACTACCACTGAATAAAATGATTTCACCTTCCGGTGCGTAATGTCTATATTTCATACCAGGCGACCTGGGCTCTACGGTCGGTTGTCCTTGATCAGCACTGCGGTCCAGTTCGACCTTCCCCAGCACTGCCCGAAGCTGTTCAAGCGTAATTCCTCCTGGGCGCAAAATCGTTGGTAGTTCCCCGGTCAAATCAAGCACAGTCGATTCAAGACCCACTGTACAAGATCCGGCATCAATCAGCAACGGAATCTTCCCTTTCAGATCCCGCCAAACATGCTCCGCATTGGTCGGACTGGGCTTTCCCGATATATTCGCACTCGGCGCGGCCAATGGACAACCCGCTGCTTCAATCAGGGCCAGGGCAACAGGGTGACTCGGCATTCTGACCGCCACCGTGTCCAGTCCTCCGCTGACGATTTCCGGAATATGCGCTCTCTTGGGCAGTACCAGCGTTAAAGGTCCTGGCCAGAAATTCCGCGCGCAGACTTCAGCCTGCGGCGGCCAAACACGGACAAGCTGCTGTGCTTCGTCCAAGGCAGCAACATGAACAATCAGCGGATTATCCGAAGGTCGTCCTTTTACCGCATATATTTTAGCACAGGCTTCGCTGTCCAGCGCATTGGCGCCAAGCCCATAAACGGTCTCGGTAGGAAATGCCACGACTTCACCCTGTCGGAGCAAAGCTGCTGCTTCCTGCAATTCTTTATCCTGTATGATGCTGTCCGACCTCAGCCGAATTCTTTTTGTCTCCATGACAGCTCCTTCGTGGCCTTATACAAACGGCGGTTTCCAACCGGTTATTAACGAAATACTATTCCTTGCGGGCCAGGACTATTCTATCCAGACCAGCGTAATCAGAAAACAATTCGGTTTGATATCCGGCGGCCGTAAATAATTCCCGAACCCGAGTTCCCTGGGAATACCCGATTTCCACCAGGATTATTCCCTCATGGCTCAAGAATTCTGTTGCGTTCATAGCAATCCTCCGGTAGAAATCCAGGCCATCTTTTCCAGCCAGCAGAGCTAAGACAGGCTCTTTCCTAACTTCTGGCGGACACTTCAGAATTTCATGTTCTGAGACGTACGGAGGATTGGAAACAATCAGGCTAAATTTTTCTCCCTGCACCGGTGCAAAGAGATCTCCCTGACGAAAATCAATATTCACGTTCATATTGGCCGCATTAATTTTGGCGACAGTCAACGCTTCAGAAGACACATCAACAGCGACAACGGCCGCCTGCTTCCAATGATAGGCCACAGCAACGGCAATTGCCCCACTGCCTGTGCAAAGATCAAGAACCTTCGAAGGAATTTCCGAATTTTCTCGTTCTCTACCCATATTCTTGCCCAATTCCAGGACTTTCTCAACTAGAAGTTCCGTTTCTGGTCTCGGGATCAGAACGCTTGGGTCCACAAAGAAATCAAGACCCATAAATTCACGGGTCTTAAGCAGATAAGCAAGCGGTTCCCTCTGACCACGTCGTTTCAGAAAATCATTATAGATCTCTCTTTCCGGAGAAGCGACTACCCTGTCACACTCGGCATATAGTTTGTCTCTGGTCGTTTTAAGCACAAAGGCCAGGATAAGATCCGCCTCCGCCCGGGCGTCAGGTACCCCGCACTGCGCTAAATACTGCGCACCTTGCCGCAGCAGCTCCATTGGCTGATGAGCATCAAGTCTATCTGTCATACCTGGTAAACTCCTGGTTTCATCCTTTTCCATTAGACCGAAGCTTTGAGTTTTTCGGCATGATCGGCTGAAATCAATGCCGTAATAATTTCTTCGATGTCACCCAACAAAATGCTGTCCAGTTTATGCAGCGTAAGCCCGATACGATGATCGGAAACCCTGCCCTGAGGATAGTTGTAGGTTCGGATGCGCTCACTGCGGTCACCTGTCCCTACCTGGCTTTTACGTTCTTGGGCAATCTCGCCGGCTGCTGCTTCCTGGGCTTTCTCTAAGAGCCTGGCTCTGAGCACTTTTAAAGCTTTATCCTTATTCTTGTGCTGGGATTTTTCATCCTGGCAGGAGACCACGATTCCCGTCGGCAAGTGGGTAATGCGGACTGCCGACTGTGTCGTATTTACAGATTGACCGCCAGGACCGCTGGAACAAAAAATATCGATCCTGATATCGTTCGGGTTAATCGCAACATCGACTTCCTCGGCCTCAGGCAGTACGGCAACCGTCACGGTCGACGTATGGATCCTGCCGCCGGATTCGGTCGCAGGAATCCGCTGAACACGGTGAACACCGCTTTCATATTTAAGTCTGCTATAAGCACCCTGTCCTTCGATCATAAAAATAATTTCTTTAAAGCCGCCAATATCCGTGAAACTGGCACTTAAGGGTTCGGTCTTCCAGTTCTGACTTTCGGCATATTTTGTATACATCTTGTATAAATCACCTGCAAACAAAGCCGCTTCATCTCCACCAGCACCGGCTCTGATCTCCATAATGACGTTTTTCTCATCATTCGCATCCTTCGGCAAGAGCAAGATTTTCAAATCCTCCTCCAGCTTCTTTTTACTCTTTGTTAATTCATCCTGTTCGGCCTCGGCCATCTCTCTCATTTCCGGATCGCGTTCCTCGGCAAGCAGAACTTTAAGATCCTCGATCTGCCGGTTTATTTCTTTATATTCCCGAAATACTGCGACTGTATCTGTAAGCGCTGACTGGCTTTTGGCATATTTCTGAAAATCAGCCTGATTGGCGATGATCTCCGGCTTGGCCAGGAGCTCTGTCAGGTCGTCATATTTTTTTTCAATCTCTTCGAGCCTGTTTAGCATGTTTTAACCTCTCCCAAATGAATTTTATTATGAAAGTTCCTGTCCAGTCGCGAGTACCCCGTTAAGCGCAGCAATCGCAACCTCAAGTTGGGAGTCGTCCGGTTCCCTGGTCGTAAGTTTCTGCAGCAGAAGGCCGGGAACAATGATCCACTTTAAAAATACCGATTTGGAAAATCTCCCTGACAGCTTTAAAAGCTCGTACGAAATTCCGGCTACCAGCGGCATCAGGATGATTCGGGAAACGATACGCCACCACAGAGGATCCACGCCCAAAAAGGCAAAAACAAAGATACTGACGACAACAACAATAAGCAAGAAGCTCGTCCCGCACCGGGGATGCAGTCTGGAGTATTTCCGGATGTTTTCCGGATTCAGTTCCACGCCAGCTTCATGCGCAAATATTGCTTTATGTTCTGCCCCATGGTATTGAAATACCCTCTGAATATCCTTTAATCTAGATATCAGAAGGATATATAGAAATAACACAATAAGACGAATGAGGCCTTCGACAATATTTTGCAGTACGGTACCCGGAAAAATATCTGTTAATAAATGAGCGGAAGCTGTCGGTATTCCGACAAATAACAGGAGTCCGGCAGCAAAGGCAATAACGATTGTTAACACCATCGCCCAAAAGCCAAGCTCCTCTCCTTCTTCTTCGCCGACAGCGCGGTCGGCGGAAAACATCAAAGCTTTGGTTCCGATTACCAAAGATTCAAGCAGTGCAACAAAACCCCGAATGATCGGCAATTTAAGAACTGGCTTCTGAGACCAGGGATGAATATCTTGGGTCGTTACTTCAATTTCTCCGTTCTGCAAGCGAACGGCCATCGCAATCGCCCGCGGCCCGCGCATCATTACGCCTTCAATCAGCGCTTGCCCTCCATATTGAACAGGTTTCTCCATAATTTCAAACCTCCAAGGCCTAATAACCGAAAAGCAGAGCTTACGCTCTGCTCCTTGTTTTCTACAGGCAACGGTTTCATACCGTTGTTATTGCAAACCGTATTTCTTTTTGAAACGATCGACTCGTCCACCAGCGTCAACAAATCGCTGAACTCCAGTGTAAAAAGGATGACACTTGGAACAAATTTCGACCTTGATATCCTTCTTCGTACTACCTGTTTCTATAATATTGCCGCAAGCGCAGCTAATGGTAGTTTGTTCATATTTCGGATGAATTTTCTCTTTCATGACCCGTCACCTTCCTTCCCAATCAGATCCGTCTCAATCAAAAACAGTCAACTCTGAATATTTTAGCACATTCTTTGCCTTTCGGTCAAGAAAAAAACAATTCAGAAGGCTTCTCTTCGCAGCGTTTTAGCAGGCTCCTTTAATTGCATATTTAGGCTTTTTGGCAAAACAATGTTTGGCTTCAATAAAACGGACCGTACCGGTCTTGCCTCTCATCACCACAGTGTGCGTCGTGGCACCCTCACTGCTGTATATCACGCCTTTAAGCAGCGGTCCTTCTGTAATTCCGGTTGCCGCAAAAAAGATGTCATCCGTATTGACCAGATCATCGAGTGTCAGCAGTTTATTGATATCCATTATACCCAGTTTCCGCGCTCTTTCAACATCTTCTTCATTCTCCGGCCAAAGTCTCCCCTGCATTTCCCCGCCCATACAGCGCAGGGCAGCAGCGGCAAGCACTCCCTCAGGAGCTCCGCCGACCCCCATCATCACATCAACTCCGCTGCCTTCCAGCCCGCAGGCGACAGCCGGAGCGACATCACCGTCGGTAATCAGGCGTATTCTGGAGCCGCATTCTCTTACCTGACGGATGATCTCACTGTGGCGGGGCCTGTCGAGAATAACCACCGTAAGTTCCTGAATTTTCTTATTGAGTCCCTTGGCTATGTTCTCGAGATTTTCCGCAACCGGAGCATCCAGATGGATACGTCCTGCAGCCTTGGGACCAACAGCAATTTTATCCATATACATATCCGGGGCATGCAGAAGTCCATATCTTTTGGTCACAGCTAAAACCGCTATGGCTCCTGGCATTCCTTTGGCAACAAGATTTGTTCCCTCGAGGGGATCAACGGCAACATCAACCTCGGGCTTTTCGCCCGTGCCAAGTTTCTCCCCAATGTAAAGCATCGGGGCTTCGTCCATTTCTCCTTCGCCGATCACGACCGTCCCATCCATGTGTACGGTATCAAACAAAGATCTCATAGCTTCCACTGCCGCATCATCGGCTTCATTCTTCTGTCCCATTCCTACCCAGCGAGCTGAAGCAAGTGCTGCCGCTTCCGTCACCCGGGCAAATTCCATGGTTAATTCTCTTTCCATCTCTTTTTCACCCTTCTTAACTTAACTTCTTCCAGTCATCCAAAAATTTATTAATTCCTGCACTTGTCAAGGGATGCTCGGATAATTTGCTCAAAACGCCAAAAGGTATTGTCGCAAAATCCGCGCCGATCTTAGCCGCTTCAAGGACGTGAACAGGATGACGGATACTGGCGGCAATCACCCCGCAGTCCAGATCATGGACCTCAAAAATTTCGCAGATATCGGCCAGGACATTCATGCCAATCTCCCCGATATCGTCAAGTCTTCCTAAAAAAGGGCTGACATAAGCGGCTCCCGCCCTTGCTGCCATCAGTGCCTGAACAGGGCTGAATACCAATGTAACGTTCGTCTGGATATCTTCTTCCCGCAGCGTCTTGACGGCTTTCAAACCGTCAAGCGTCATTGGAATTTTGACGACAATATTTGGATGAATATCTGAGAGCCGCCGGGCTTCCTGAAGCATACCCTCATAATCGAGCGCTATGACTTCCGCACTGATCGGGCCATCGACAATCCCGGCAATTTTATGAATCAGAGTATGAAAGTCCTCTTTTTCTCTGGCTACCAAAGAAGGATTCGTCGTAACACCGGCGATGACTCCCATGTCCCATGCCCGGGAAATCTCTTCTGTATTGGCTGAATCAAGGAAAAAACGCATAGGTCAAATTCCTCCTTCAATAATATCCGGCCATAGTAAAAACCTACTCGACCTCCGTAATGATATTCTTTCTATGATTTCCCTTCAGAGAATCGTTGATGATCCACATCTCGTTTTCCTCTAAAGTAATTGCTCCCATTTGTTCTAGTATGCGCAAAATGTCTTTATTATCCGTATAAATAATACCCATTGCCTTGCATAAATCGCAAATCAATTCTACACTTTCAGGTAATATTTCTACAGTTAGGTTATGATTTCCGCATTTGCAGCCAAGCTTTTTCCGTTCAACCAGCCTGCCAAGTATCTCTATAACGCCATAGACAACAAAAAAATCATCTGTCATTACATCAAGATCTTCCTGATCGCTTGTTAACTCCGAAGCCAGTCGGACAAAGTTCTTTTTAATTTCTGTGCACAATTCCATGACACGTGATTCAGGCCCGATATAGCCTACTGGTAGTTCCTTGTCGCTGCATCCCAGACGCAAAGGTTGTTCTCCCCAGATCAACTCCCTTCTGGTAACCAAGTGATGTGGCGTCCCGCAGTAAATACAAGAATATTCTATGCCGATTTTCTTGCTCTCAAAACTGATGAGCGTCAATAATGGAGTACCACACGTACAAATGAAACTGTTCTTTCCCAAGTGAACAAAAGAAAACACTGATAATGTTTTAAGCTGAAGTTTCCCGCAGTGGGAACAAAGCATCCCAATGGTTGAGACTGCCTGAATAATCATTCTTTAGGCTCACCTCCCACACTGTCAGCTATTGGGTCTTTCCGCTCCATGAAATCACGGTATTAGGCTCCGTGGCCGTCTCAAGTCAGCGGATCACATCGGTTTACATATGCCGTATAGTTTATAGTTCTCCAAGTAAAATATTATTCCTGCCTTAGATTTTTTAGAATATTAGAATTGCCGCTTCTTACCATTCATGGCACCGCGGAATTAGATCCTACATGGCCGCCAAAAAGCCAGACTTTCGTTAAAGTCTGGCCGGTTAATCTGTTGATCATTCAAGCCATTATTTTAAGCCACCATTTCAATCCTCAGAAACATGATCCACACTGATAATTTCTCCAACCTGTTTTTTTAATTCATTTAAGTCAAAAGGTTTAACAACAAAGCCGGATACTCCTAATTCCTCAGCCTGTTTATAAAAAATCTGATCGCCATATGCTGTCATCATGATGACCCGGCTTTTACAATTTGTCTCCCTGAGTTTCGTTAGAACCTCAATTCCACTCATTCCAGGCATCTTGACATCCATGATTATCAGATCCGGCTGAAATTCCGGAATAATCTCAAGCGCTTTTATTCCGCTGCCGCACGATTCAATCTCATAACCATATTCTAAAAAAACCTCGGTTAGAAGTCTTCTGATCCCATTTTGGTCATCCACAATCAACATCTTCAGCATCAAAGCCCCCCTTTTTATAGCTAGATTTGCAGTTGTCAATAGATTTTAAAAACATCTATCGCGCTAAAAGGCAATATGATTTTACAAAGATCGCCATACTACCTTTTATTTGACAATTGTTCTTCGCTGGGAGACAAAAATCCTTCATTAATTATCCTTATTCTCATTATTTCTCCATTTTTTTTATACATCCGCAGAATCCTGGGATTGGCCTGAGTCCTTCGTAAAGGAATCACAATCTCGTCACCGGCTGAGCAAGGCGCGCTGCCGACATCGAGTACCGTAAGCTGCATCCCAATTTTCCCTGCAATCCTGACGGGTTGCCCGTTGCAAAGCAGTTTTTCCCGGCCCAGCTGAATGCCCATCAGAGCTCCCATATTTTTGACAATTATTTTCGCGAGATCCACAATGTTTTGAGGCACAAGTCGGGGCTCAATCCCAAAGCCATCGGCATAACCTACCGGCACCACTGCCAGAGTCGTGTCTTTTTTAGCCTTGTAAATACTCTGGTAGCCGACAAAGGTACCTTTTGCCGCCTTTTGCAGGTGAACAATTCTTGCTTTGACCAGCCAAGGGTCTTTTAATCGCAGCCTGCCTTCAAATGCCGGCGCAGGACAATGACCAATCAGGAGTGTCCCGACTCTGACCATATTGTAATGATACTCCGGAAAATCCAAATAGGCGGCGCTGTTGCAGACGTGCTTCAGCGGGATCCGAATGCCTGCCTGTTCCAACGTTTGAACATAAGCCAGATATTTTTCATTCTGCGCTCTGGTATAGGCACGATCACGTTGAGCTCCCCGGGCAAAGTGCGTGTACACCCCGGTTATTTCCAACTGAGGAGCTTCTCGCAACGCTGCAGCTAATTCCTGCAGCTGATCGCCCGTAAAACCGGTACGTCCCATACCCGTTTCCAGCTTCAGCTGAATCCCGGCTTTAGTTCCCAACGTTTCGGCGAGTTTGTTCAGTGTCGGTATCCAGTCCAGCTGTGATACCGTTAGTTCAATATGGGCCTGGATTGCCGCCTGCCAGTATTCCGGGCTCGACGGACCGAGCACCAGGATTGTACCGTCAACACCTTGGTTTCGCAGCAGCAACGCTTCAGAGATGGTGGTGACAGCAAATGCCGTACATCCTTCTCCCTGCAAAGCTCCTGCTACTTCCGCAGCCCCGAGGCCGTAGGCATCTGCCTTAACGACCGCCATGAGCCGGCATCCGGCAGAAAGCCCGGCCATGATTTGTCGGTAATTATGGATAATGGCATCCATATCTACTTCGATCCATAGATCTGACATGACAAGCCCCTCTTTAACAAATGATTTTAAAAATTATTTAAGAGATCATTTAAGAAATTACAAGGAATGAATTATTTATTCCGCGGCCTGCGCATCCGGGCAAGCATTCCTTTCAGTTTCCCGGAGTAAGCTTTTTCAGCAATCTGCCAAATCACATACAGGACAGGCCTGTAAACATAGTCCCATTCCCCGATGAATTCTGTAAACTCGCCATTAAAACCTTTTTTAAATTTATACAGTCCATACAGCGGGTTACTCTCGTCCAAATCCCCGGATACTCCTCTGAAATCATAGAGCGTACAACCATTTGCTTTGGCCCAGCAAATCATTTCCCACTGAATCAAATAGTTGGGCATGACATTGCGATAAGAATTTGATGATGCCCCATAGATATACCAGGCTTTGTCCCCTGTGATGAAAGCCAGCGTTCCTGCAACAATCTTTCCTTCATATTCGGCAACAAAAAGTTCGGCAAAACCTGCCGGCACCAGCGTATCATACAGATCTTCAAAATAGGTATAAGACCTCACCAGGAAATTATCCCGCTCGGTCGTTTCCTTGAGTACACGGAAAAATTCCGATAGATCCTCTCTTAATCCTTTCCGGATCACGACACCTTTTTTAGAGGAAAGGCGGATATTATAGCGGGTTTTTTGATGCATATTCGCGAGCAAGGTCTCTTCATCCGGCGAAATGTCCAGACGAAATACAAACTTCGGCTGAACACCTTCAAAATTCTTTCCTGTATCCATTTTATTAAAGCCCTGGGCTTTCAAAATACCTGCCAGAACCTGATCGGTTGAAGATACATCAGGATCAATCTTTAAGAGAATCGCCTTGCGTTTTTGCGCCAGCTTCCTGATTGCTTCCAGGACGGCTGCCATTTTTTCGCTGTCGTGCATATCAACGACCGGACCGCGCGGACAGTAAAAAATGGGGGTCCCCAGTAACGGTAGTTTTCTTTCGAGAATTGTTGCAGCAGCAAAAATCTCACCATCTTTTTCCACTGCAAGCCTCCAGGGTTTCCAGCCCGTTCTTCCTTTAATGTCTCCCCATTCCCATAATTGCATCGCATGCCCTTTGGGATGCTTACAAATAAAGGAATTAAACTTTGCTTTATCTTCAATTGCGAGCCACCTTGCCGTAAATTCCATTTTTTCACTCCTCCCAAAGACATTCCATTCTATCATCTGCGGAAATACAATTCATAGAAATACCAATCACCCTGTTCGACGTGAACCGGTTGACTGGCAATAAACGTTTTTTCTTCATCCTGTTATCCTATTAATTTTAAACGTAATCATATGATCTTAAACATCTGTTGTTTGCTGTCTTATATTTCCTTCAGTGTTGCTGTGACAAAGTTTTTGAAGAGTGGATGCGGCCGGTTCGGTCTGGACTTAAATTCAGGATGAAACTGAGAAGCCACAAACCAGGGATGATCCGGATATTCCGATATTTCAACGAGTCTGTCGTCCGGGGATGTGCCCGAGAATACCATGCCGTTCTTCTCGAGGATTTCCCGGTAATAATTGTTCACTTCATAGCGGTGACGATGCCGCTCATAAATCACTTCACTGGAATACGCCGAGTTGGCAAGGGTATTCGGTTTGACCCTGACCGGAGAAATCCCCAAACGCATCGTCCCGCCCATATCTTCAATATCTTTTTGTTCCGGCAGCAAATCGATCACGGGATACTCCGTATCAGGGTTAAATTCTGTACTATTCGCGCCTTTTAGCCCACAGACGTTTCTGGCAAATTCAATGATGGCACACTGCATCCCGAGACAAATGCCTAAATACGGTACTTTGTTCTCTCTGGCATACTGGATCGCCTTGAGCTTCCCTTCAATCCCTCTGTTTCCGAATCCTCCCGGTACCAGGATGCCTTTAATTCCGGTAAATATCTGCCCCAAATCTGCCCCTGGAACCTCAAGCTCCTCAGAATTAATCCAGCGGATTTTTACACCGGCCCCCTGATCGATACCGGCATGGCGCAAGGCTTCTGCTACGCTGAGGTAGGCGTCGGGTAAAGTGACATATTTACCGACAATCGCAATTTCTGTATACCTGCATGGAGACTTAATCTTCAAGACCATTTTTTCCCACGTTGACATATCCGCTTTGGGGGCTTTAATACCCAAACAGCACAGAACGATATCATCCATACCTTCTTCCTGAAGACGAAGCGGAACCTCATAAATCGTCGGAGCTGTGGTATTAGTTATGATAGCTTCTTTGTCAATATCACATAATAAAGCTAGTTTTTCTTTGAGATCATCGTCAATTGCTTTGTCAGCCCGGCAAACCAAAATATTGGGCTGAATTCCGATACCTCTGAGTTCCTTGACCGAATGCTGCGTCGGTTTGGTCTTAACCTCACCGGAAGCCGACAGATAAGGAAGAAGGGTGACGTGGATATAACAGACATTCTCTTTGCCCATATCTCCACGGACCTGACGAATGGCTTCCAAAAACGGCAGTGACTCCATATCGCCGACAGTCCCGCCAATTTCAGTAATCACAACATCGGGATTACTCTCTCTGGCAACCCGGTAAATACGTTCTTTAATCTCATTCGTAATATGAGGAATCACTTGAACCGTGCCGCCAAGATAGTCGCCTTTGCGTTCCTTGGTGATGACCGACCAGTAAATCTTTCCTGCAGTCACATTGCTGTTTTTGGATAACGGAACATCAATAAATCTTTCGTAGTGCCCGAGGTCAAGATCGGTTTCCGCTCCGTCATCGGTAACAAACACTTCTCCATGCTGGTAAGGGCTCATTGTTCCAGGATCGACATTAATATAGGGGTCAAATTTTTGGATTGCGACCTTGAGTCCCCTTTTCTTCAATAAACATCCCAAAGAAGCGGCTGTTATTCCTTTACCCAGGGAACTTACTACGCCTCCGGTAACAAATATAAATTTCGTCATCCTTTTCTACCCTTTCCTTATCTCATAAAATTCTAAAGTCTAGAGTCCTGTGCTACGTTGTATGTCAAATTAATTAACTTCCAAAGATAAGTTTACATTCTTTCCGGGGCTGATACACCCAGTATCTTCAAGACATTCGCCAATACCTGTCTGGTTGAGCGAATCAGTCCCAGCCGGGCTGTCCGCAAATCGGGATCCTCAATCAGAACACGCTGACTATTGTAAAAAGTATGGAATAGCGCCGCCAAGTCAAGCACATACCTTGCAAGCCTGTGCGGTTCGGTTAGCTTTGCTGCCAGCACAATTTCCCCAGGCAGATCCGCCAATTTCTTCAATAGATCTCTTTCCTCCGCAGAAACAAGAAGCGCCAGCTGATATTCACCAGGAATCAGCTGCGATTCGAAACCCTGTTCTTCCGCCTGTCTTAAGATACTGCACAACCGAGCATGCGCATACTGCACATAGTAAACCGGGTTATCGGCGGACTGGGATTTTGCCAGGTCAAGGTCAAACTCAACCGTAGAATCCGGGTCACGCAGCAGGAAGAAGAACCTGGCTGCATCTTTGCCAACTTCATCAATCAGTTCCCTCAGCGTGATATACTGACCGGAACGCTTTGACATCTTGACGATATCACCGTCCTGAATCAGCCTTACGAGCTGCATGAGGATGACCTGAAGAGAATCAGGGCTGTATCCCAGAGCCTGCATTGCGCCTTTCATGCGGGCGACATGTCCATGGTGGTCTGCTCCCCAGATATTGATAACCTTTTTAAAACCCCGTTCGAACTTATTGCGGTGATACGCAATATCCGCTGCAAAATAGGTCGGAACCCCATTGCCGCGCACAATGACTTCGTCTTTTTCATCTCCCGGAAGGATTGCTTTCAGCCAGAGAGCACCTTCCTTTTCATAAATATATTCTTTGTCTTCCAGCCGCTTCATCGTCTCACGAATATAGCCGGACTCATGCAAAGACTTTTCACTGAACCATACATCATAGAAAACGCCAAAATCCGCCAGCGTTTCTTTGATATCATTGATTTTTTCTTTAAGAGCATAACTGACAAGAATATCCCGGCGGGTCTGTTCTTCCATCCGGACATATTGATCTCCGTCTTTTTCAATGATATTTTTGACAGTATAAATCAAATCTTCACCATGATACCCGGCCTCCGGGAAAGGTACTTCAACCCCCATAAGCTGGAGATATCTGGCTTCCAGCGATAGCGCAAAATTATGAATCTGATTGCCTGCATCATTGATATAAAATTCCCTGCTGACCTCGTACCCGGCCATCGCCAGCAGTGAGGCCAAACTGTCCCCCAAAGCAGCTCCTCTGGCATTCCCCATATGCAAAAGGCCTGTCGGATTCGCACTGACAAACTCAACCTGAATTTTTTCACCCTGGCCGATGTTGACAAACCCGTATTTTTCACCCTGGGCAGATATTTCAGGAATTACGCCTGTCAGCCAGGCAGGATCCAGGCGGAAATTAATAAATCCGGGTCCGGCTATTTCACTTGAGGTAATCCAGGTATCTGCCGTATCCAGATTATCAATAATGATTGCTGCTATATCCCGCGGAGCTCTTTTTGCCTGTTTGGTTAACAGCATAGCAAGGTTGGTCGCCAAATCACCATGCTCACGTTCTCTTGGTTCTTCTAAAACGTAAGAAGGTATTTCCTGAAAAGCCAACGCTCCTTTTTCGCGTGCACAGAGGATCGCCTGTTCTAATTTTTTACTGACATTTTCCCTGATTTTCTCATAAACGCTCAAACCTGAAGCTCCTCCTTCATAGGACCGCTGGAAATGTACATAACTATAATAAATTTTAATACATTTTCAGTAAAAATACCAGCGCCCAAATAATTAAGCAGAAAAAGAAGGTCTTTCTCTGCTTAATTATTTTACATTTACCAATTATATTGGAAATGCATTTTTTTTCAATACTTATTTTGTTAATTCTTATCTTAATCCTTACTGGATTAATTTTCCGGCAGGCGTATTGACAACCCTGCTAATTTTTTCTTCCGTCCCATTCAGCGCATTGATATAAACCATATACTCCTCCCCAAATGCCGTCCCTCTGAATTCATAACAAAAGGCTTCATTTGTCCCTAATTTTGAGATCACCGCCATTTTTGTTTCGATGATCTTAAATTCTTTCTTGAGTTTTGCCTTGGCCTGCTCCAGTGTAAGCACGCGATTCAGATTTCGTTGATGATGATACGCATAGTAGGGGTTAGCGTCGAAGCCAATGATCTGACCGTTATCTGTCGCTATGGTCAGCCTGATCTTGTCAGGATACAGCAGTGTCCCGTTCTCCCGCGGAACTGCATCAACCAAAACATAGGACCCGAGATCCTCGGAAGAAGTTACGACCAGATCCCATCCTATCCTGGCCAGAGAGGCATAGGTACTATCCAAGGTTTTTTTGACATCGAGCTGGCGATCGTTTAATTCACGCTGGTCCCGGTAAAACGTGACGACACCGCCTTTTTTGCTGACCTCCAAATAGCTGTCCTTATACGTAAGATTAAATCCTCCGAGGAGGTTGTCGCTTAAACCGCTTAATTGTGGAGCCGCACCTGTCTGCCCCAAATCTTCAAGAAAACGCTTGCCAACCTCCACGGCTTTGCTTTCATTAATTTCTCCTTCCGGTAAACCAAGCGGCTTATCCACATAATGCTTGTCCAGTTCTCCCTGATATGTGAATGGAGGATATTTCTGAAGGCTGACATCAAGCTGCTTCAATCCGCCTCTGACAGAAGTTGGCGTTTGGGCAGCTGCCTGTTGATTTTGCTGATTGGTCTTTCCGCTGTTTTCATCACCCTGAGCAGCGGTCTGAATGGATTTTCCGAAACCGATTTTTTGCAGCAATCCTTTGGGTTTGTCCACCCAGGCGAGGTTCTCGGAATTAAACTGATTGTAAACTTGCTGAACTGAGCGGTTGATTTCTATCACTCTTTCATGCATTTTGTTTAATGTAGCCTGCTCCTCAGCACTCATCACGGCGGCAGCAGCCATCTTGCGAGTCATGGCCTTGCTGAAATCACCGACCTGGTTGATAAACGTGTCAACATAGCTAATCCCGACCTCGTCTGCCGGCAGCTGGCCAAGGCGGCTGACCGCACTTTCGCTTCCCTTCCAAGTTTCTCCGAGATAAAGCACCCTTTGGGCCGTGCTACCCGCAACCTTGGCTTTGGCTATACTTGTTTCCACTTCGTTTAACGACGTCACAAGATCCGTAAAAGCCCTCGAATACTGGTTTTCTGTTTCCGTCTTATACTCTTTGAGTTCCCTGAACTCATAATAACCCCAGCCCAGAGAGAAAATCAGCGCAATCCCTAACGTCAAGGACAGCCAGGAAAGCAGCCTTTTTTTTGATTCAGCGTTCATCGGTACCCCCCCCTAACGTGTAAAAATATGTTTGCCAATTTTTTTGATCTGCGGTCTTGACCAGACAAATTTATTGGTGGTCTTGTCGGGATTAAAATAATAGACCGCTCCATTGGTCGGATCAGATCCGTTCATCGCTTCCCTGGCTGCCTTAATGGCGGTTTCATCAGGTTGAAGGTTGATCTGACCGTCATCTACTGCCGAAAAGGCCTTTGGCTCGTAAATGACACCGGCGATGGTTTTCGGGAAGGAGGAACTTTTAATCCTATTCATGATACAGGCCCCGATCGCGACCTGACCAATATACGGTTCACCGCGGCCTTCCGCATAAACACACCGAGCCAGCAGCTGAAAATCGGCGTTCTTAAAACCGACCTGTTTCCCGGAAGAGGTAGTACTTTCACCTGTCAGTCTTTTTAACTCCCGAATCGTTTTGTCTCCGGCTATGCCGTCAGCTTTTAATCCTCTGCTTTTTTGAAATCTTTTGACGGCAGCCACGGTTGACTTTCCATAAATACCGTCAACTTTTCCGACCTGATACCCGAGTTGGACCAGTTTGTTCTGCAAGGCTTTGACTTCAGAACCTCTGGAACCCTTGGACAGTGTCCGGTCTCCAAGAGCAGCCTGACTGGCAGCAGAAAGAATCAGACACAGAATAAGACTTACCGTTATAATACTGAATATTTTTTTTTGTTTTTTTTCATTGGAATTCTGATCCATGCTTTCACCTCACCCGAAGTTATTTCTATTGCACCGCATTTCTTTGCTGTTTTTCATGCCAGCTCCGATTCAGCTTTCTTCTTATTCTGGCTTGGTTAGCAGCGGTTTATCCGCTAAAAATCATCTGTTCTGCCAGTCCAAATTTTTACAGCCAGCTTATTAATAAATTTCTATGATTATTACAAAGAATATAAGGATATTACTTTCTCAAACTCTTATAAATATTTCTATATTTGGCTTGTTTAGAGAGGTAAATCTCTAAAAATGAAGAACATTCTGACACAGTGGGATATTACAAAAGAACCTGACGCTGGCGTTATACCCGACAAGTGCTCCTTCTTCGACGGTCGGTGGATGGCTTGCGCAGGGCGGTGCTGGAATCGGCAGTTATGAATTCGGCTACTTCCGAGACAATGTACTGTCTGCCAGAGTTGTCTTGCCAGATGGCTCTGTCAAATTCATGCAGGGTTCGGGTCTGGATCTGGTTTCGGACGTTAATGGAATCACTGGTTTAATCAGCGAGATCAGCATCCGGGTTAAAATGCTGAAACCAATGCATGTCAAAGCCATCGCTTTTGGCAATCCGGACCATCTTGCAGGATTGATGAAAGATCTGTTTTCCCGCAAAGTGCCTTTATGGTCGGTATCATTTATCAACCCAGATGCTGCGAGGTTAAAGAATAATCTGCCGCCGCATTATCATCACGGGGAGCCAGTCACGGATGAGCACAGACCGATTCTGCCCGAAAAATATATAGCGATTCTGTCTTGTACCAACGACCGTTGCGATCTTGTTCAGGCCGATGTGATGGAAATCGCCCAAAAAAACAACGGAGAATTTCTCTCCGCCGAAATCGCCCGGCATGAATGGGATGCCCGTTTTGAACCCGTCAGGGCCAAGAGGATTGCCCCTTCCCTGATTCCAAGCGAGATTATTATCCCGCTGGAAAACCTCGATAAAGTCATTCAAGAGATTACGGCCGAAGTTAAGCACCCATTTATTCTGGAGGGCTTCGCGACAAATTCCCAGGAATTTGTTCTGCTGGGTTTCATCCTGCATGATGAAAGGCAGTTTAACTTCAATCTTGCTTATGCGCTTTCTCTGTCTATTCTGAACACCGCTCAGAAATACCAGGGCAGACCGTATGCGTCCGGCTTATATTTTATCGGGTTCGTCGAAAAGATCTTAGGCAAGGACAGGGTCAAAAAACTGACCGCATTCAAAAAGCAGGTTGACCCGAATAAAATGATGAATCCGGGCAAAGTCCTGGACAACAGTTTTTTGTCCAGGGGAATTGAACTTGCAGGTACGTTTGACCCGATCCTCAAAATATTCGGTAATTTGGCCAAAACCAAAGATCCCGGTGAAGTATTCAAGGAGAGAAAAGGCATTCCAGGTGACATTGTCTGGTATGCCTACGCCTGTTCGCAATGTGGCTACTGTGTTGATCAATGTGATCAATATTACGGCCGGGGTTGGGAGTCCCAATCCCCGCGCGGCAAATGGACGTTTTTAAAACTTCTTCTGGAAGGGGAAGTCGAATTTACCCAGCGTGTTGTTGACACTTTCTTGGCCTGCACGACGTGTGAATTATGCAACAGGACCTGTCAGCTGGATTTGCCGAATGAATCTTCCTGGCTAAAACTGCGGGGGCTGCTGGTAGACGGACTCGGGTACAGGACATTTCCTCCTTTTGAAATCATGGCCAATACGATGCGCCAGCAGGGCAATATTTGGGGCGGATACGCTAAGGACAGGGATAAATGGATCATTGACGAGGTTCGGGACAGTATCCAGGAAAAAGCCGAATACGCCTTTTTTCCTGGCTGTACCTCATCCTTCGTCGAACAGGATATTGCCCAGTCTACTGCTTTGCTGTTAAAGGAAGCAGGGATCAAATATGCTTATCTCGGCAACAAAGAACAGTGCTGCGGCATACCGATGCTCGTATCCGGACGCTGGGAAGTCTTCAATGAAACAGCAGCTAAAAATATTGCCGCGATGAAACAGACCGGGGCCAAGACCGTTATTACAACCTGTCCGGCCTGCTGGCTGGTCGGGGAAATCTATTACCGCCATTGGGCCAAAGACAACAATATTGAATATGATCTGCATGCCAAACATTATGCGGATGTTTTGGCCGAAAAGATTGAAGCGGGAGAGTTTAAGCTTGCCAAAGAACTTAACCTTCAGGCAACCTACCATGATCCTTGTCATATGGGACGGGCCGGAGCCAGGTTTGAAGGTCCACGTACGCTGATCAACGCAATCCCCGGCTCAAACTTCAGGGAAATGCGTTTTCACCATTATGATGCGCACTGCTGCGGCGCCGTGATCTCCCTAGTGGCTGATCCGAAGGTCGCCTCTGAGATTGGTGCTTCCCGGATTGAGGAAGCGATAGAGTGCGGTGCAGATACGATTATTACCGCCTGTCCCTGCTGCAGGGTCCAGTTAAAAATCTCGGCCAAGGGTAATCATCTGCCAATTAAGATCCGCGATTTATCTACGCTGGCAGCCGAAAGCCTTGGCTATGACATTCCGTGCTCAGATCCGGTCATCGATGAGAAGTGGGCTGTCTTTGACGGGATGATCCGAATGATGACCCCCTGGGGAATGGCCGATATGATGGCCGGTCTAATTCCGGAGATGATTGAAGCCATGCCGGACACATACAGGAACATGATGAAAATGGTGATGAACGCGCCGGAAGTGTTCAAAGAGCCGATGATCTCCATGATGAAAAGCGTGATACCTTCCTTATTCCCCGGATTGCTCCCGGGCATCATGGATAAAGTTATGCCGCGAATGCTTGAGAAAGTAAGCGAAGCCATCCCGATGCCGGAGTACCTCGAAGAACAGATGCCAAACCTGATGCCCAAAACGATGGAGGTACTCATGCCTAAAATGCTAGACGAGATCATCCCGTACTTCATGCCGAAAATGGCGGATTATTTGAGAGGGAAATAAAGCCTAGGTAACCTTAATCCAAGAAAAAGCGGACTGTCTTGTAACTTGTCTCTGAGGGACGTCTCAAATCATTTAAGACGTCTTTTTCTTATTCTTATTCTTAGGCAATGTAGCCTTACACAGATATTCCGCTCGCACGTTTTCGTGGCTACTCGCTCAAATCCTTGCTAACATGCTAGAACCACTGGGTTTTTCAGCATGTGAACCATTAGCATGTCTTGCCGCTGCGGTTTGGGGCATTCAGTAGAATAAACAGCCGAAAAGCGGATGGCACCATGTCGTCAACCTTAGCTTAGCTCAAAAAAAAATGCTGATAACAGTCAAAAACTATTATCAGCATCATATCGGTTTAGAGTTACTCTTGTTTAGGGGTTCACCCGAACCTTTTTACATAGAGCCTCAAATCTCTTACTTTTGAGCAATTTAGTGGTTTATTTATTATTCTCAGTAAAAACGTCCTTGAACACCTGGACGGCTTTCGCGCTGTCCACCGGGAATCCCATTTCTCCGAGTGTTTCACCAATGATTTCGAGCGCTTTGCAGAAAATATCATTCGTGGTGTTCCCCATATGTCCCAATCTGAAGCCTTTTCCGGCTAGAGAAGCGAGTAATCCGGCTACGATCAGCCCTTTCTTCGCGAGTACGGCTCTGAATTCGGCATCGTTGACTCCTTCTGGATAAAGAATGCAGCTTAAAGTCGGAGCAGCGACTTCTTCCGCAGCAAAAATATTCATGCCCATGGATCTGACCGCCGCACGGATTGCTTTGCCAATCGCTGCATGCCGACGATAACGCGCTGCCGTTCCTTCTGCCGCAATGATTTTCATAGCTTCTGCATAGCCATAGATCATATTGATCGGGTGGGTCGCAAAATATTTCTGGGGCTCTTTCATGACCGGGCTCCAGTTGTTGATATCCATATAGTAACTGTTGACACCATCCATTTTCGCTCTGGATTCTAGGGCTTTCGGTCCAAAGGCCACAATCGCAAGTCCAGGAGGAACCCCGATCGCTTTCTGAGATGCGGTCAAAACAACGTCAATCTTATAATCGTCAGTACCATAGGCTTTGCCCATATCTTCTTCAAGTCCGCCGGAAGCACATACACCGTCTAAAATAAAGAGCGCGCCATACTTTTTGACTGTCGGAACAACTTTGTCCAGATTAGCAGCTACTCCCGTTGATGTATCCGCGTGGGTTACCGTAACAGCTTTATATCCGCCTTGCTGCAGCTTTTCTTCGATCTGACTCGGTTCAATTTGTTTGCCCCACTCAGCAGCCAGTACTTCAGCTTCAATCCCTAAAGCTTTCGCAACTCCGATAAAGCGGTCTCCAAAATAGCCATGGCTTACGATGAGCAGCTTCTCACCGCGGGCAACCGTATTGGCCAGTGCCATTTCCATGGCTAGTGTTCCGGATCCGGCGATAACAAAAACTTCGCCATCCGTATTGAACATTTTTCTGGTCTGAGCGAGAGCTTCGCTGAAAATACCTGCAAAACGCATATCCGTATGGGACATTGTTTCCCGGGAAAGCGCCTCATAAATTTCGTCGACTACAGGTGTCGGGCCGGGAATTAAGAGCATTTCTTTATTGGGCATTGGGAATTTCCTCCTTGAAAATAGAACATTAAAAAAATTGTACTCCAATTAGGGATTATATCATTAATTTAGTCTCTACGGCTAATTCTGTCAGAATATTTTCCATTAATGCCGCAATAATTATTATTTTAGGACTAGTAAATCTGTATGTCTCATTTGGATAAATATTTAAAAATAATTTTTGCTAGAAATCTGCGGACTTTACGGTTCTCGGGAACGGGATGACATCACGGATATTGGAAATCCCGCTTAAATACATGATCAGGCGCTCAAAGCCGAGGCCGAAGCCTGCATGTTTTACCCCGCCATATTTTCTGAGTTCAAGGTACCAGCCATAATGCTCCGCACTCATTCCAAGCTGAGCAATTCGTTTTGTCAGCAAATCTGTTCTTTCTTCTCTCTGACTGCCGCCAATGATTTCACCGACACCCGGAACAAGCAGGTCCATCGCAGCCACCGTCTGCTGATCATCGTTTTGCCTCATGTAAAAAGCCTTAATCTCCTTGGGGTAATCTGTAATGAAAAGTGGTTTTCCAAATACCTTTTCGGTTAAAAAACGTTCGTGCTCAGTTTGGAGGTCTAATCCCCATTCCACAGGATAAGCAAAATCCGTATTGGCTTTCTTTAAAATCTCGATGGCGTCGCTGTAGGACAGACGGCCAAATTCCGAATCTAAAACATTGTTCAGCCGGGCCAGCAGTTCTTTATCGATAAACTTACTAAAAAACGCCATTTCGTCCGGGCAGTGTTCCAGCGCATAAGCAATCAGATACTTCATCATTTCCTCGGCGAGATTTTGGATATCGTTTAACTCTGCAAAGGCAATTTCCGGCTCAATCATCCAAAATTCGGCTGCATGCCTGGCCGTATTGGAGTTTTCTGCCCTGAAAGTCGGTCCAAATGTGTAGACATCTTTAAACGCAAGGCAAAAACTTTCGGCATTCAGCTGTCCGCTTACCGTAAGATTTGTCTCCTTACCAAAAAAATCCTGACGGTAATCCACTACTCCCCGGTCATCACGCGGCAGATGATCAAGCTTGAGTGTGGATATCCGAAACATTTCTCCCGCTCCCTCGGCATCACTTCCCGTGATGATTGGCGTATGCACATAGACAAAGCCTTTATCCTGAAAAAACTGATGAACGGCCATTGAAATGACAGACCTGAGTCTGAATACAGCCGAGAATGTATTGGTCCGGGGACGGAGGTGCGCAATCGTTCTAAGAAATTCCAGACTATGCTTTTTCTTCTGCAGCGGATAATCAGCCGGACAGGCATTTTCGATTTGGATCTTCTCGGCTTTTAGCTCAAAAGCCTGGTTTGTCCCCGGAGAGGAAACCAGTACCCCTTCCGCAGTTATGGCGGAACCGGCTCCGAGTCGGCTGACTTCTGAAAAATTTAGCAGATCCTGACCATAGACGATTTGTAGGTTTCTGAAGCAACTGCCGTCATTGAATTCGATAAAACCAAATTCTTTGGATGCTCTGACCGTCCTTACCCAGCCTGAGATTTGCAGACGCTCCCCAATCTTTGCCTCTGTTGCCTCATAAATTTGCTTTACAGCTATACTGTTCATGATTAACTCCTGTTATAATTGATACACCCTTCAGTTATTCTGATTTTACGTTTGGCTGTATTTGCTGTTTGTTCTTGCTCTCTCGATATTCCTGGACAGCTTCGCTCCACTGATTTCTGGCCATATTGACATATTTCATGTACCGGCTTTTGTCAGGATGTTCACTGACTGTAGAAAAATATTTGACAGCTTCATTGTATTTTCCTAGTCTGCGGTTCAATTCACCGATCAAATATAAAATCTGGATTTCCGGAGTCAATTCCGGATTGAAATCCGTATAAAGAAAAGATTGTTCATATTCGGTACAGGCCAGGTTCATAAATCTCATCTCTTCTTCAGCAATTCCGGCTCCGCGGTAAATCCACGCCAGGCGGTGACAGATCCTTGCCAGCACAACATGTTTTTCTTTAATCAGCTGGGCAAAGTAGATCGCTAGCTTAAACGTTCTGACTGCCATCTGATAATCCCGCTCTCCGCAGAAGTCTTTACTGTGATCCATCTTGCCGGAGATCTCCTCGAGGGTTTTTTTGCGAACATTTTGTGCCATGATTTTGGAAAAATCCTCTGTGAAAGAAAAACCACAATGAGGGCAGACCATGACATAGTAGAATAACGGACTATTGTCATCTTGCTCAAATATCTGACCAAAATCGCTGTCGACCTTGCGCGGCTTAATGAACCTTGACCGGATTTTCTTGGTCACGAATTCCTGACCGCATAAAAGGCATTCGACCTTTTTGTCGTAGAGAGGCTCGAGCTTTTCAGTTATATCCTTTTTATCCATCATAATCCTTATATTTCCTTCTCATCTTTAAAATTATCCTATCCATATTTTATTCTTTTTTTAGAAATAATCTATAGGTTATTTTTCGCGTCTTTTGGAGGTTTGGGCCCAAAAAACTGATAATAATGGCACTCAATTCTTCCATTATATAATTTCCGGCTTTTATCCCACCTTTTTTTAATGAACCTTTCTGGTTTTGGCAGCGAAGTGAGCATATGCAGGGACCAATCTTCGAGTCTCTCCAGAACCTCGCCAAGTTCCCGATAAGCAGTTTCAGCTTCTTCTGCTGTTCCAAGCCTTTGCCCGTATGGAGGATTCGTAATGATACAGCCATATTTAAATCTGGAGCGGACTTCTTTGACCGACAGCCTTTGAAAAAATATTTTTCCTTCCAGACCTGCTTCTCTGGTGTGTTCCCTGGCTAAGCGTAAAGCAGCTGGATCAATATCCGAACCATAGATTGCAAGTTCCTCATTTCTTTGCCAGAGATCTTCTGCTTCTTCTCTTGCTTTTCGCCAATGTTTTTCCGCAATGTTCGTCCATCGCTCAGCCGAAAATGCCCTGGCCAGACCAGGTGCCCGGTTCTGCCCGATAAAAGCCGCTTCAATCGGAATCGTTCCTGTTCCGCAAAAAGGATCCAGAAGAACACGGTCGGGGTTCCAGTAGCTAAGATAGGCCATTGCGGCAGCAAGTGTTTCTTTTAATGGAGCCTCCCCGGCCATTTGCCTATAGCCACGTTTGTTTAATCCCTTACCGGAAGTATCGATGGTCAGCGTAACAGTATCTTTCAGAATAGAGACCTGTACGGCATAGAGGGCTCCTGTCTCTTCAAACCAGCTGACGCCATAGGTATCCTTCAGTCTCTCCACAATCGCTTTCTTAACGATCGCCTGGCAGTCTGGAACACTATGCAGCTGAGATTTAACCGATTTTCCGGTCACCGGAAAACAGGCGTCCACCGGCAACCATTCCTCCCAGGGCAATGCTTTCGTTTGCTGGAATAATTCCTCAAAGCTCCGGGCTTCAAACTCACCCATCTTCAAACTGATACGGTCCGCACACCTCAGCCACAGATTGGCCCGGCAAATCCCTTCTTCATTTGTTGTCCATGATATCTTACCGTTCTGAACCTCTGTATTTTCATACCCCAGATTTTTAAGTTCCCGCGCAACGACAGCTTCAAGCCCAAATGCCGTTACTGCGACCAGTTCAACCCTTGCCATGCAAACACTCCAGTAAAGCTAAATTTTACGCATAATCTACACATCAAAAAAATTACAATATTTACTAACTTTTTTACGATAAATGACATTTCTTTCTGTAACCAAAATAAATGACAGGCTTTAAAACCATTGGAAATAAACGATTTTCTTCTAAAAAACAGTCAAATTATTTTTTTTCGGCCTTTGACAGGCATCAACATTTTTCTTCCTTATTGTAGTGTATACTGATAAAGGTTGCAAAATAAGAAAATTTTAGAAGGAGGAACGACAGTTGAGGCCTGTTGTAATGGTCATCGACGACGACACAAGTATAGCCAATCTTCTGTCAACAATGCTAATTAGCAACGGCTATACTCCAATTATCGCGTCAAATGGATATTCAGCTCTTACTATGCTGAAGAGCTGCCCTCACCCAACCTTGATTCTCACAGACTATTCCATGCCTATACTTAATGGCTGCGAATTTATTGAGAAGGTTTCAGTTCAAAAAAATCTGAAAGATATCCCGGTAATTATGATTTCCGGTTCAGATATTGAAGAAAGGAAGCTGCCGAAAACCACAAATTTCAAGGGGATTATCCAGAAACCGTTTAAAATCAATACGGTTCTTGACGTTATCAAGCATCACGCAATCAATCATTGCGATTCTTCACTCTATCCTGCTTAAATTCCAAACAGAGTTTGCACATTCATTGATATATCGGAAAAGGTATCAAGTCAATAATAACCATAATACGCAAAAAAGGCAAAATTAATGCCTTTTTTCTTTATCTTTAAGCAGCTGCTGTCTCAGCAGTGTTAAAAGTCTTTGTTTTTATAGATTCGGACAGAAACCTTGAACGAAAGTACCAACAGAACCATCCCAACAACAAGCATCATAAGGTAAATGACCGGACCGGCATACCCATTCAGTACCGCAGTAAGCTGCTCCAATCCCTGATTTGTGGTTTCCAATTCACCGGCAGGTATTTTTATCAACTGACCCATCGCGCCAATAAGCCCAAAAATAACAAACATAGAGATGAAATTGGCCCACCTGGAACGCATATAACCTAAACGGTAATAGAGCGGCAGGTAAATCGAAATATATATGCTCAGCAGCAGCACGACAATTCCAAGAAAACTTACAATGGCCTGGATACTGCCCGTCAGGCCGGGGAAATTAAATAGATAAAGAATCATACTTTCCGGAATGATGATAACCATGATAATCAGCGCATAGACAATTGCAGACAGATATTTGGCTAGAACAATTTCTTTTCTGTTAATCGGAAGACTGTTGATCATAATTTCCCCATTATACTTAAAATCATAACTATTTGCATAAATCAGCATGAAATATACACCTAACAAAAGTTGCACTCCCGCTATTCCCGGGCTTCTGTACATCGTGCCCGAGATCGAGATACACAAGAAGATAATAATGAAAATATTGCTTTTTTGGACCATTAAATCTTTTAGTATGATCCGCCACACTTTTACCTTACCCCCATTCTTGTTCTGTTAACTAGGTAAATCATAATTTCATCCAGCGTGGGCCTCTCGACAATCATCTTTTCTTTCAGTGCTGGCGAGATAACCTCTAAATCAGCTGTCAGCCCTTCAAAGCCGACACTACTTTTGCGCAGACCGATGAATTGTTTTTCCAGGGAGGAATCCAGCAGGTAATTGGGGCCTTTAACCAGAGAAAATCGCTCCAGAACCTGATCTTTTTCATTTGTAAATACAACGCTGCCCTGATTAATAAACGTTATATAATCTGCAATCCTCTCCAAATCTGAAGTAATATGCGTAGAAAAGAGTATGGCTTTATTTTCATCCTGCATCAGAAAGTAAAGAATTTCGAGCAATTCGTTTCTGAACACGGGATCCAGACCGGATGTCGGTTCATCCAGGATGATCAGCTCCGCCTGATGAGAAAGCGCCATGGCCAAAGAAAACTTTGTTTTCATTCCTTTGGACAACTTGTCAATTTTCTGTTTTGGGTTTAAGTCAAATTCTTTCAGGTACTTTTGAAATAAATGTTCATCCCAGTATTGATACATCGGTGCCACAATCTTTTTCATTTGCTCGATCGTCAATACGCCATAATAATGATTTTCATCGTAAACAAATCCGATTTTGTTTTTGATTTCTTTTTCACCTTTTACATGATCCAGACCAAATACTTTGATCTCCCCCCTATCTTTTTTCAGGAGATTCATGATCAGTTTAATCGTTGTGGTCTTGCCTGAGCCATTTGGCCCGATAAGCCCCATTACATAACCTTTTTCCAAACTGAATGTAACATCTGAAAGCTCAAACTCCGAAAAATATTTCCCTAATCCCTGGATTTCCAGGATCAGACTGCTGCTGTTCCTTCTGACAGGGTCTGTTTCGTTCACTTTATTATCCTCCTTATCTTACTTTGCCGGGGTCATATCGTCATAGACGTTCTTTAATATTTCTGTGATTTCAGCAAGGCTTAAATTCAGAAGCCTGCTTTCCTTGACAACGTCTTTCAACATTTCTTCAATTTGTTTTCGTTTATTTTTGATCCTTGCCTCACAGTTTTGCAGAGCAACAAAAGACCCTTTTCCCGGAACAGAGTAAATAAACTTCTCCCGTTCCAATTCCTCATAGACTCTTTTGGTTGTAATGACACTGATACGCAAATCCTTCCCAAGCTGCCTGATCGAAGGAAGCATTTCCCCCTCGGTCAGATCTCCCGCCAGGATCAATGTTTTGATCTGATTGATGATTTGCTGATAGATCGGTTCTCCGCTCATGTGTGAAATAATGATATTCATGCATCATCCTCATTTATTTAAAGCTAAACCCGGACAAGAGAGAGCATACTGTATATATATAATATATACAGTATGCTCTCTCTTGTCAACGATTCTTTATTGTCCGTTTCTTTCATAAAATTTAATAACCGTTTCAAAAGGCACTAATAAAAAGATATGTAAGACTATGTCGGAAAGGAGTAGCTATGCAGATAAAAACATTATTAAAGACCGCATGCGCCGTGGTTGTTGCCTTGCTAATCCAATATCTATATCTGGAAGGACCGGCAATTGCATCCTTCCAAAACGACCGGACGTATGAATATCAGGTGGATAATTATGCAGTCAAAGCACAATTTCCAGCTACAACTGAAGTGCATTTGACTCCCGACAAAGGAGAGGAAATGCGTCTGAACATCTATTTTACGGACAGTAAACTCAGCTTCAGGGGATATCTCCAGATCTGGCGGGCAGCCGACCTTGAGCATTTCCTTCAAGACAGCAAAGCCAGAAGTACTTATAACTTTATAAGTTATGTTCTAAAACGTACGTCCTTAAATCATTGGAACGGATTTGAAGAAAGCTGGTCAGCTGATTTTGGCGAAAATGTTATAAGCTCGCAGGAATACTGGCTGGAATTGAACGACAACAACGAAGTTGTCAGAATCTCCTTTTTTACCGATCAGGCTTTTTTCCCGGACAGCACGAGCAGCGCCATTCGTTCGATCCTGGATTCTATATCTGTCAAAAATCACTGATTTGTTTACTGCTCATCTTGTTAACTCACTCGTACCACGTCAACTCACTAGTTTCACCAGCACAATTTCTGGTCTGCTGCAGAACCTGAATGGGAAATGGGTACTTTCCCCTAAGCCGCAATTGATGATCATACTTGTGTTTTTATACCGAAACTCTCCATAATCATACTTTGGAAACAACGCTTGTCCCGGAACATAAATAGCCCCGAGCAGCGGGCAGCCTAATTTCTCCACCGTGCGTATGCCCGACAAGCACCAATTCTATGTCATCCCCGGCTGCTTTCGTTAAAATATCAGGAGCATGAGCCAGCAGTATTTTCGGGGCCTGATCGGATATCCGGCCTGTGGCCTTACTTAAGTCATCCCTGTGCGTATACGGATCATTGACCCCGACGATCCAGATATGGGAATTTCCGATGCTGTACGTATACGCCTCGTTTTGAAGAACATGCACTCCCTCATTAATCAGAGGCTCCTGGATATGAAAATGATACCGCCATTCGTGATTGCCCGACACAAAGAAAATCGGTTTGGGACGAAGCCCTTGAATCAATTCCCGGCCATATCTTTTGCTATGCAAATCCGTCAGATGCAGAATTGTGAATCCCTCAAATTCTTTGGGTAAGTTGGCAATCGAAACGCGGTACTTGGTTACAGCAACTGAATGCCGCTCATAATATAGAAAAAAGGTGGTTCCGATTATCCCGATTCCACCTGCAATGAACTGACGGCGAGTCAAATGATATTTACACAGAAGATGACCTCCCTCCACCCCGGCCGTTTCTCTGATCTTTTAGGGAATGACTGGATTCAGTGATATAATACTGTTATTATACATGATCAATGTCTTCTTTCCTAATCTTACCACAGGGAGGAATTGCCTTTGCTACAGGTTAACGGTGAAATAGAAGGTATAAAAAACAGTATTCTTGAAAAATTAAACAGTTTCTATACTTACCAAATCCCTAGAGACCATTTGTGGACACAGGAACTCATTGAACAACTTGCCGAAATCTCTTCGCAGGTGAACAAGGAAATTGCCGTGTATGCCGACCGCAAAGGCCGGATCACCGATGTCAGCATAGGAAATCACAGTACCGTGAAGCTGGCTGAAGTGGAGCAGAAACGCAGCCTGCAGCGCCTTTCAGGCACCCGTTGTATTCACACCCATCCGAAGAGCAGCGGTTTATTATCTTCCATGGACATCAGTTCTCTAAAGCAGTTGAATCTCGATGCAATGATCGCCATCGGGATCCGGAATAACCGGGCTGAAGATCTTTATGTTGGCATTCTGTCACCCACGAACATTGAGGAGGTCAATATTTTCGGACCCCTTGCGGCTGATATAGATGACTTTGCGTTGCTCTTTCAAAATATCGAAGATGCCGACAATGTACTCAGGAAATTGCCTGCAGAAAAAGCCAAAACAAGTGAACGTACCATACTGGTTGGACTGCAGACACGGTACAGCAGAGACCTATACGGAATCAGTGAAGCGGAAGTCTCGTTTGCTGAACTCGAAGAACTGGCCAAAACAGCCGACGCCTTGATTGTTGGCCATTTAATGCAAAAAAAAGAAACCCGCGATTCCTCAACGATCATCGGCCCGGGCAAGCTCGAGGAACTTCAGCAAATGATTCAGACACGCCAGGCTGATCTGGTTATCTTCGACGAAGAATTAACCGGCACCCAGCAGCGCATCCTGGAAGAAAAGCTGGGGTTGAAAGTTCTGTCCCGTACAGGCCTGATTCTGGATATATTCGCCCAGCATGCCCGTTCCAGGGAAGGAATCCTGCAAGTAGAGCTAGCCCAGCTCGAATATAGACTTCCCCGCCTGACAGGAACCGGGGTGGCGCTTTCCCGTCTGGGAGGCGGCATCGGAACAAGGGGACCGGGTGAAACAAAACTGGAAACCGACCGTCGTCATATTCGCTCCCGGATCGCTCATCTGAGAGAACGCCTTGACGACATCCGTAGACAACGCGGCATTCTCCGCGGAAACCGCCAAAAAAACAATATCCCGGTTCTGTCCATTGTCGGTTATACCAATGCCGGGAAATCTACCCTTTTAAATGCGTTGTGCGGCTCGGATGTCTTGGCCGAGGACAAACTGTTTGCTACGCTTGATCCGACAACCCGCAAGCTTCCCTTAAATAACGGCAGTACGGTCCTGCTTTCCGATACGGTAGGCTTTATTCGAAGACTTCCGCCTAATTTGCTCGATGCCTTTAAATCAACCCTGGAGGAAGTCGTATTATCCGACCAGATTTTGATTGTGGCTGATGCTGCTGATCCTCAGGTCGAAGACCACATCCGGATTGTCGATGAAATCCTGGCAGAACTTGGTGCAGGCAGTAAACCGACCCTGATTGTCCTCAACAAAGTTGACCGTTTGCATCCGGACAACCGGATCAGCTTGTGGCGCGAAACTCGGCCTGTTGTAGAAATTTCTGCTTTGCAGAGGAGCGGGTTGGAAGAACTGAAGCAGGCCATCGAGAAAGAACTGTTCAGTGACCTCATTCGGGTTAGTCTGGAAATTTCTGTTTCCGATGGAGCCGCATTGGCCTGGCTATATGCGAATACGAAAGTTCTTGAAGTCGTCTATGACGAACAAGTTACCCACGTCGAAGCGGAACTCGCCGCTTCCTTACTGAGCACTGTGGAGAGGTATAGAGTCTCTGCTCCATGATAGCACTGTTATGCCTCTGAACCAGTACCACTGCCTTTCGCTTTTCGTTCTATTACAGTTGACTTACGCCTACTTCAATTAACAAACCAATGGTAAGCAAAATCCCAAAAAGTGTATTGGTCTGAGCCACACTTTTCATTCCCGGCATCATTTCAGCCGGG
Source organism: Dehalobacter sp. TeCB1 (assembly GCF_001707455.1). Taxonomy (NCBI): domain Bacteria; kingdom Bacillati; phylum Bacillota; class Clostridia; order Eubacteriales; family Desulfitobacteriaceae; genus Dehalobacter; species Dehalobacter sp. TeCB1. The sequence continues at coordinate 113,882 of NZ_MCHF01000010.1, forward strand.
AATTTTTTATTGCGGAATCCGTTCAAGGCCTGAAGAGCATTCGGAATACTCAGCAGGACCAATAGTGCCCAGACAGGCAGAACACCTGCCAGGGTAAGTACCACTACCCAAAGATTGGCCACCAGGAACATTCCCGCCATGAATTGTACAGCTCTGCGGTGTCCCAACAGAATGGCGAGTGTATGACGCCCGTTCAGCTGATCCCCTTCCCGGTCTCGTATGTTGTTGGACATCATGATTGCTCCGATTAGAATCAGATTCGGAACAGAAATTAAAAAGACGTCCCAGTTAATGCTGCCGGTCTGAACAAAATAGGCAATCAAAATAATTCCTGATCCCATAAAGAGCCCGGCCAGCAATTCTCCAAAAGGAGTATAGGCAATCGGGTAAGGCCCACCTGTGTACAAATAACCGACAGCCATACAGCCCAAGCCAATCAGGGCCAGCCACCAACTGCTGCTACTGCAGATGTAAATACCCAGCAGTGATGCAATTAGCAAACAAACCAAAGCCAGACTCAGAACTGTCCCTGCTTTTATTCCGTCCCTGGTTATCGCACCGGCGATGCCAACGGATTCCGCTGTATCCAGTCCCCGGATAAAATCGTAATACTCATTAAACATATTCGTGGCTGCCTGGATTAAGATTGAAGCAATCAGCATTGCCGCTACCAGTCCCCAGTTTAAGCCGTTTCTAATCTGCCAAGCCAGTACCGAACCAATCAGAACCGGTATGAATGAGGCCGTAAGGGTGTGCGGACGAAACAGCCGCCATAAAACCTCCCTGCGGTTTGATTGCATCTTGGCCCCCGAAGAGGATGATTTCGTTTCCATTATGATTGCTCCTTTGATTTAGTCTATGATTATTCAGTTCCTCATCATTCATTCGAAGTTCGTGTTTTATCTTGTGCTGGTCAGAAGCTTAAAGCCGAGTGCTCCGAAGATGGTTGCCGAGACAATATTCATAACCTTGGAAAACCCGGGCTTCTTTAAAATCCAATTTCCTAGAGAGCCGGCCGAGTAACCGATAAATCCAAAAATCAGCGCAACAAGCCCCATAAAGATAAGCCCTAAGAATATCATCTGCAAAGGAACGCTGCCAAATTCAGAATTGACAAACTGCGGCAGGAATGCCAGGAAAAAAAGGGCAACTTTCGGATTGAAAACATTCATATAGAAACCTCGCAGCAGCAGGCCGCGGTGATGGGGCCCTTGTTTGTCAACACCGGCAGTCAGTGGGTCATTCCGATGTTTGATCGCTTTATATGCCAAATAAAAAAGATAAAGTACCCCGCAGGTTTTAAACAGAACAAAGGCGACTTCTGACGTCTTGAATATGACAGATAGCCCCAGCGCCGCGGCCAACGTATGAACCGAATTGCCCAACGTCAGCCCGATTGAAGTAAAAATACCTGCCTTCTTTCCCTTGGCTATACCCTGGGTTATCAAAAATACAATGTCCGGACCGGGTGCCAGGATCAGTACAATGGACGAGGTAATAAACAGCAGGACCGCAGATAATGAAAACACGTTCAGTTCTTCCTCTCTTGATCTAAAGTTCCGGATCGATTGCCTTTGGGCAGCAGCCTGTAAACTTCGGCATAGATTTCGCTTAAGGGAAGGTTATGCTCCCTGGCAAGTCTTTTACAGTCTTCATATTCAGGTTTCGATTTGATTCTTTCCGCATCCAAATAAGAACATTTTACATTGACCGGACCGTACCGGGTCTGCACCAGCATATTCTCCCGGCAGAGCATCGTTTTTTCAACCGGATAACTGCGCAAGCCAATCGCCGATGTTTCCCGCAAAATAACTTCCCCGACAGCTGAAATCCCTTCCTTATTGACTAAGGCGCTTAATTTTGACCCCGGCCGCCCCTTCTTCATGATCACCGGGGTTTTAAAGACGTCCAGGGCTCCAACAGCAACCATCTTTTCTTCAATATATTCATAGAATTCCGGATTCATATCATCAATATTCGTTTCCAGCATCCACTGTCTTTCCTGCTGTCTGAATCCGGGAGCAGTCTTTTCCGCTCTCTCCCCAAGATATACCCGTAGAATATTGGGTATTTCCAAATCCCGCCGGCCAATCCCATAACCGGTCCGGTGAATGATCAGATCCGCATTGTCCGTATATTCTTGAACATTCGCAGCCAGAATAGCCGCTCCTGTAGGCGTCGTCGTCTCAAAAGGCACGATTCCGGTCTTTACCGGGACGCCCTGGAGCAGCTCTGTTACGGCCGGTGCAGGAACCGGAAGCAGGCCATGCTTACAGCGCACAAATCCACCACCAAGTTCCACTTTGGAAGCGATGATCCTGTCAGCTTGCAAGTATTCCAGGCAAACAGCCGACCCGACAATATCCAGAATCGCATCCACGGCCCCGACCTCATGAAAATGGACTTGATCGGCCTTTATTCCATGGACCCTTGCTTCCGCATCCGCCAGAATGGCAAATGTCCGGATGCTTCTGTCTTTCACAGCTGCTGATAAATCACTTTCCCTGATCATTTTAGTGATATCAGCCAACGTTCTCGCCTGCTGGCCGGAATGGTGGCTCACGGGGTCTCCAACCGTTATCTCTACGCGTGTGCCTTCAATTCCATGTTTGCTTTCAGAACAGATGTTCATTGTATATTGCTCATTGATTTGAAGTTTAGCCAGCTCAGCGAGCAGATGATCCTCTGGGACGCCAAGATCGAGCATCGCTCCGAGATTCATATCTCCACTTATGCCGCTGAAACAGTCATAATAGATAACTTTCATCAGCCACCTCTTTTTACAGTTGCCACTACATTCATTCCCAAAAAATCCACCGCCGGAATGAGTACTGAAATAATCAGTCCCAGGATGAACATATCCAACATTCTGATACCCTCTTTGAATCTTATTATACAAAATATCTTCGCTTAAAAATATCCCATTAGAAAAAAATAATCCCGTAACCGGTAATCATAGGCCCCTACAGCGGCCTGATCTGCGCCAATCCATGTATAACATAAGAAAGCCCTTGTCAGACGGCAACCATATACCCTGCACGACAAATATGCCCCCAAAAGAAAGAACCGGAGAAAAATGAACAATAATATCAACAAACCCTAAGCATCTTCTTGCTTAGGGTTTGTTCTATGTGGAACATCCATAAATTGAGCTTATAAAGTCTTTGCCATCTCATTTAATTCTCCACACATTGCGGTAATTTCCTCAATGCTTGCTGTGACTTGTTCTGTTGCTGCGGCCTGTTCCTGGCTGGCATGCAATGAACTTTTACTCATATCTCCAGCATCATTCACTTTAGCTTTGATGGTATCCGTTAATTCCTGGATCCGGGGAACAGTGCTCTTAGATTGTTCTGAAAGCTTTCTTATTTCTTCCGCCACAACACCAAATCCTCTGCCTGATTCCCCGGCTCGGGCGGCCTCAATTGCTGCGTTCAGACCAAGCATTTTTGTCTCGTCCGCTATTTCTTTTATGAAGACAGAAACCTTATTAATTTCTTCAGAAAGGCCGATAATTTCCTTAATATTGTTGTTCAGATTTTGTTCGTTGGAGTGAATACTCGTAGCCTCCGCTGCGAGCTCTTCAATCGCTGCAGAAATTGCAGACAAGCCGTCTTCAAGATTTCCTGAAATAATGCGCAGGTGTGCTGCTGTTTTTTTGGGGATAATGACTCCCAGAGAAGCGACTATTTCGTCAGGATTGTCTTCGTCAAAGAGCGGGTAATTTGTTTCTAAAACAGGGAAACCATATATCTCTGCTCCACCTTCTTTTGAAATAGGCTTTTTCGTTTTGATGGTCCGGGCAGCAACATCTTCTTCCAGAATAGCATGACCAACAGGAAGAGATGATATATCAAATTTTTGAGAAGCCTGCCGGTAAACAACTTGAGTTAAATCCGTCATGTAAATAACCGAACCTTCATCGAACATCTCAGCCAAAACAGGAGCAAAATCCTTAAAGGCAGCAGCCACAGGGTGTAATTTCGGTAGAAAAACAGAAAATGCACCGAAAACATTGTCAGTATCATCAATAATTGGCATAGCGACAATGATGAGCCGTTGACCATAGACGGTCCGGGGAACATTCTGTGAGACTGTTTTTTTATTACGCACTGCATTCATCATCACGCCGTTGCTCTCAACATGATTCCCGACCTCAAACGAATCTAAGTGGAAAGAATCTGAAGAGAATCTCCAAACAACCGTATCTCCTTCCGTTACGCAAAACATAATTCCGCCCGGAACCAAATGGCCTAGGGTTTCTGCCAAGAATTTGCATGAATCTAAAGCCGAAAACTTAATCATATTTGTTCCTCCATTTTTAACTAACAGATGCAAATATTTCGTTTTTTAATTTCGTGACATCCAGAAGCATAATCAAGCGATCCTCAACTTTACAGATCCCTTTGATGCAATTATTGCCTAAATGAGCAATTTCGACATATAAGCTTTCGATGGACTCTTCACCTACACTCAGAACCTCGGAAACGTCATCCACAATATTGCCTAAAAGCATTCCTTCCAGGTTAAGTACCAGCAACCGGCTGTCATTTTCTGTTTCCGTGTTTTCAACACCAAATCTTTTTCTAAGGTCTACCACGGGAATAACCTGATCTCTGAGGTTTAACATACCTTCTATGAAAGAAGGCATGTTCGGCACTTTGGTAATGTTTTTGGGAATTCGTATTATTTCCTGGGCACAAAAAATGTCAATGCCGTAATATTCTTTGCCCACAGCAAACACCACCATTTGAATATTTTTCAACATATCACCTCCTTTTTTATAGTTATTTATATCGTATTTTTTATGCTATCGTTTAAATGGGTTATATCAAAATGATAGACTAAAGCTAATAATCCCAAACAGAAACTTTTTTAATAAATTTAAAATATTTTTCCAAAATAAGAAAAAAGCAACAAACATTATTATAGCTTTATAAATAATTAATATTGATAAAATATTTAGATAATTGAAACAATATTTGGCTAAACGTACTAGATAAAAGAGGAAAGGAGAAAAATGTGATGCAGCAGAAAGAAATAGTCAGAAAAATTGTCGAAACATTTTATGGTGCTACAGAAATTACAACCTTGTACATCCCGTTAACACTGGTTAATCGCCCTTCAATTCTAAGAGGATCCAACTATACATTCTTGATGGACTATTTTGAGTTTGGTGAAATCATCAATTTTCTTACAGCTTTGTTTGAACAAGACTCTTTTGACTTGAATACTTATCATACTGTTATTACCAAGAACTTCTTTGTCTATAACATTGTGATGATCGGGTACAAAACAAAAAAAATAGGAGCGGTGGTTTCTGGGCCGCTCATCGTTCATGATCCTCCAGAAATAGTTCTGGATAATATTCTCAGGTCTCAATTATTATCCTTTCAGAAAAAGCAGGAGTTCAAGACCGCATTGAAAACAGTGCCTTTGACCACTTTAAAACGTATTGATTACCTAGGAAGATTTCTCCTTGTGTTATGTAAACCCAATATCAAGACATTAGTCGGCTCGAAGCAAAATTTTCACTGCTGGGAAGAAAGAGATCCCAAGGCAGGATATAAGAATTTGCTTAATCCCTGTCTGGAGGAGGATAGAAAAAGCCATTATGACATGATTTATTTTTTTCTTAAGAGTGCTAGAGATAACATCATCCGCGGAGATGAAAAAGGAATACAACTGCTTCTCAGAAAATCCGGGGACTTGCTATGGCAAACACGGGCCTACGATGAGCAATATATTTCTTCCCTAAAATTAAATTGCATCATTACAGGCAGCATCTGCTGTCTTTACGCCATTCAGGGAAATGCTCCCTATGAACGGATGATGTCTCTGCTGGAGCGTTTTATTGTCAAGATAAATAAACAGAGTTCACCTGAAGAGATTATTATTCAAATGGTAGAAATCTCTAAAGTGTTTACACACGCCGTTTCTGTCTTAACCTGTAAGGAATATTCGATCCATATAAACCGGGCTTTACAGTATATCAAACGTTATTATGCTGAAAAGATCACTTTAAATCAGCTGGCCAGGTATCTTAGCTTAAGCCCTTCATATCTTTCCAGTCAAATAAACAAAGAAACACACTTAACACTTGCAGGCAATATTAATAAAATCCGGATTGAGCAAAGCAAGGATCTTTTGCTGAATTCCAATAAGCCCATTAAGGAGATTGCTGATGCGGTGGGGTATAACTATCAAAACCATTTTAATTCTATTTTTAAAGGCATAGTTGGGATGACCCCACTAGAATTTCGAAAAAAAGGATTCTTAAGATAAATTAAAACATCCGGCACATTGCTTAAATGCCCGAACGTTTTTTAGTCTCTATTATTAAATTTCTGGGAACAAGTCTTTTATTTATTCGGATGTCATCTAATCTCCAATATCGGAGATTTCTTTAAGTTTCTTGCTTCGTGGCGTATACGCGGGCACACCTAACGGCTTACAATGTCAAATTGTCAAGGTGTAGGTGTCGTTTGACCATAGGTCAAAATTTAGAGCGAATAAAGAAGTGCATTGCAAATGGCTGCAGCAACATTGCTTCCGCCTTTTCGGCCTCTGGCTACGATATAGGGAACGCCGGAAAGCATGATCAGCTCTTTAGACTGCACAACGTTGACAAAGCCGACGGGAACTCCAATCACCAGCACCGGCTTAATCTGTCCTGAGCGAATAAGCTGGTCCAGTCTGATCAGTGCTGTCGGTGCATTTCCGACGGCGATGATCAACGGTTCCGGAATGGTACTGGCCTTCTCCATGCAAACAGCCGCGCGTGTGCTGCCCTTTTCCTTTGCTTCCTGTGCTACATCCTGATCGGATATAAAGCAGTAAACCTTTCCGCCATATGCGCCTAGTTTGCCGGCATTAATTCCAACGCTGGCCATTTTTGTATCTGTTAATATCGATGCCCCATTTTTAATGGCACTAAGCGCAATCTGCACGACATTGTCGGAAAAACACAAGTTATGGACATAATCAAAATCCGCCGAAGTATGGATCACCCGCTTGATGATTGGGGCTTTCTCCATATCCAGTTGAATATCCCCAAGCTCTTCCGTGATGATCTCAAAGCTTCTTTTTTCAATCTCCTCTGGCAGTACATTTTCAAATCGATGCTCCATGATTATTTACCTTCCTACTTTTTCTGGGTTAATATTTGGGGGCGCATTTTGATCCATGGCTTATTTTAGCTTTCTTTATGCGCTATGCTTACTCCAACAGGCCAGACCGATAACACAAACACTGGGTTCTGTCCCGTAAAGAGATGATAATTCGCCAGTTTTCTGGCTTTGGAGACCATTACTTGAACAATCTCTACGTCATAAACAGTCTGATCGTTATAGTAATCCATGGCTTCATTCAGGGTTTCCAGCGTAATTGCATTGATAACAATTCCCGCAACCGGGTTTTTGGCATAAACCATATCGAGTATTTCCTTCAAATTACCGCTGCTGCCGCCGATAAAAACCCTATCCGGGGGCGGAAGCTCTGCAATACCGTCCGGTGCCGTATTTTTGATAACAACAAGATTTTTTACACCGAATTTCTCTTTATTCCTTTGGATGAGCTCTACCGCCTGATCTTTTTTTTCGATCGCATAGACAAATCCATCCGACTGCTGCAGTGCCATTTCAAGTGCAACAGAACCGGTCCCGGCGCCAATGTCGTAGGTGGTATCACCCTGGCGGAGACGTAGCTTAGAGAGAGAAACCGCCCGGACCTCCTGTTTGGTCATCGGCACATCACCACGCACAAACCATTCATCTGGAAGCCCGTGCGTGATGCAGGCCCGGTCCAGCGGCGTAACATTTTCGATTATCATGACGCTCAGTGAGGCGAAAGGCTGTTCAATAAATTCTTGGGCCTTTCCGATGCAAATCCTCTCATCCGGATAAGATAGGTTTTCACCAATACTTACTTTGACATGAGCTAAGCCGAAATCACACAGTCTCCTGCAGATGGATTCCGGATTCTGGTCTCCACCTGTCAGAACGAATACCTTCTTGTTATTTGTCACTTTTCCAACGATATTATTGGCTCTGCCATGCAGGCTGCAGATCACGGCATCATCCCAGGCAGTTCTGAGCTTCGAGGCAAAATACTGAAGTGATCCAATTCCGCAAATCAAGCGGATGTTTGGTGAAGCCACGAGGTTTTCGGATTCCAGAGTACCGAGGAGCGACTTTGCCAGGCTGTAGAAGCCAACATCCCCAGATACCAGAACAGAAACTTCATAGGAGCATGTGCCGACCGATTGCAGCGTATGCAGAAGTTCCCTGATCTGCCGATCCTGGGTCGCATAATATAAGTCTTTTCCATCTGCTAAGTTCATCAATCCTGCCAGGATACGCTTATCACCAATCAGACATTGGCTTCGTTCTATTGCCTCCGCTGCCTCACGAGTCAGCTGCAGGAGATTGCCTGGGCCCATGCCAATGATGTTCAGCTGCAGCATTTTGCGTCACCGCTCATTTCCTTTATCCGATCGACAACAATTTGTGCAAGTCTCTTATCTGCCCCCAAAGTTTGTCCAAAGCTGATTTTTACATTGGGGTATTCTTTCAAGAATTCATCAATTTCAGCCGGAATATCCTCCAGGATATGAATACCAGCAAACAGGAAATACGGAATGACCTTGATCTCTGTAACTCCCCGGTCAACAAGTTTTTTCAGGCCAGTTTCCAGATTGTTAGCGGAGAATTGTAAGAACGCATATTCAATTAAATTAGTATTGAGTCCAGACTTCAGTTCTTCCTTAACCATCTCAATGATTTTCTGCAGCGTATTTTCCGTTTCACTTTGTCTGCTACCGTGAGCTAAGATTAAAATTCCCGTCATCGCACTCTTCCCTTTCCAAAAAAATTCCTTAATTAAAAATTCTAACTCCATTACCTGGTATTCTAATGAAATCGGTTATTCAAATTTAGAGAGATCTTAAGGCCTTCTCTGCACACTCCAGCGTCCGGTCAATATCCACTCCCGTATGGGAATTAGAGATAAATACCGCTTCAAATTGCGCAGGGGCAAGATAAATTCCCTGATCCAGCATGGCACTGAAGAATCGTCCATACATCTTCGTATCACTGGTCAAGGCATCGGTATAATTATAGACTTCCCGTTCGGTAAACAACAGCGTTGAAAGCGAGCCGATACTGTTTACCGTCGCCTTTAGGCCTCTAGCTTTGATCAGTTCCCGTAATCCGTTGCTTAGTCTTGCTGAGAGACTATCAATATGCGTATAGATCTGCGGGTTGTTTTTAAGAATAGACAGTTGAGCAATGCCTGCAGCCATGGCCACAGGGTTTCCGCTTAAGGTTCCTGCCTGATAGACTCCTCCGCAGGGTGCGACCTGCTGCATAATTTCTTTTCTTCCGCCATATGCCCCGACCGGCATGCCGCCGCCAATAATTTTTCCAAAAGCCGTTAAATCCGGCTTGATTCCAAACAGTTCCTGGGCTCCGCCAAGACCAAGCCTGAATCCGGTAATAACCTCATCGGCAATGAGCAATGTGCTGTTTTCAGTACAAAGCTTTTGCAGTTCCTGCAGGAAACCCGGCTTCGGCAGGACAACACCCATATTGGCAGGTACAAGCTCAACGATCACTGCTGCAACCTGGTCTTTATTGTTTTCAAATAAGGCCTGCACACTGTCAATATCATTAAATACCGCCGTCAGGGTATCAACGGCGCATCCCGGAGGAACACCGAGGCTGCTCGGTACGCCGGAGGACATAACCCCTGATCCTGCCTTGACCAGCATTGCATCGCTATGCCCATGGTAACAACCTTCAAATTTTATGATTTTATTTCTACCGGTAAAGCCACGGGCTGCACGCACTGCGCTCATCGTTGCTTCTGTTCCGGAATTGACCATCCGAATCATTTCAATCGACGGAACTAGGTCAAAGATCAATTGGGCCATCATGACCTCTGCTTCTGTAGCAGCCCCAAAACTCAAGCCATTTTCAGCCGCTGCCGTCACTGCTTTGAGCACTTCCGGGTTGGCATGTCCGAGGATCATCGGCCCCCAAGAGCCGATATAGTCGATATACTCGTTACCGTCTACATCATAGAGTCTTGCCTCTTTGGCGTGGCTGATAAAGCGCGGCGTATCGCCGACAGACTGAAAATTACGCACAGGGCTGTTGACTCCGCCGGGCATCAGCTGTTTAGCCTTTTCATATAATATTTCCGATTTCATAGCTTGTACCTGCCTTTTAACTGTAAAATCTTAACCGATTCTTCCTTCACTGATATACGCCGCAATCTCCGGTGCAAAATATGTGATCAGCATATCGGTTCCTGCCCGGAAAAAACTCACGGTTGTTTCGCAGATCATCGCGGCTTCATCAATCATTCCGGCCTTCGCTGCAGTCTTGATCATGCTGTACTCTCCGCTGACACTGTAAGCAGCCAGGGGAAGGTCAAACGTCTCTTTGAGCTTGGCAATCACATCCAGGTAAGCCAGAGCCGGTTTGACCATCAAAATGTCCGCCCCTTCCAGCACATCAAGTTCTGATTCCCGGACGGCTTCCCGCAGATTATGATAATCCATTTGATAAGTTTTCCGGTCTCCGAAAGACGGTGCACATCCGGCTGCCTCCCGAAAAGGTCCATAGAAGGAGGATGCATACTTGGCCGAATAGGACATAATCGGTAGGGTCGTAAAATGGTGTTGGTCCAACGCTTCGCGGATGGCTTGTACCCGTCCATCCATCATATCGGATGGCGCTACCATATCTGCACCGGCCTGGGCATGGGATACTGCCACTTTGGCCAGTATTGACAGAGTACCGTCATTATCCACTTCCTTGCCTTTTAATAGGCCGCAATGTCCGTGACTGGTATATTCGCAAAGGCATACATCTGTAATGACATTAATCTGTGGAAAGCTCGACTTGATTTTCCGAACAGCCTGCTGCAGGGCACCGTTTTCGTTATAGGCCTCACTTCCGGTCTCATCCTTGCGACTGTGCTCCGGTACCCCGAAAAGCAGAACACTGCCGATACCAGCCTTGATGACGGTTTCCACCGCATGTTCAACCCGGTCCGGGCTGTAGCGCTTCTGGCCGTCCATCACTGCGATATTTTCTTCAATTCCACTGCCTTCCTTGATAAATATCGGGTAGATCAGGGCACTTTTAGAAAGACGAGTTTCACGTACCAACTCCCGGGTAACGTTGTCTTTTCTAAGTCTTCTAGGTCTGATCACTTCTATAGATTCCTCCTTATTCCTGAGCAATCGCCTCGATCATACTATCCAATGTTGCCTTTTCGGCAACAACACACTTCATCCCATGGCTTCGGGCGGCTTTGGCTGTTTCTTCACCGATACAAACTGCCGTTACTTTTTCAAAATTAAGCTGCGGCAGGGCATTGACAAATCCGCCTACTGTCGAAGCACTTGTAAATGCAGCATAATCAAAATCATAAGATAAGATCGCTTCTTTCGCAAAAATGTTGCTATCTGATTCATAGAACGTGTCATAAACCGGAATATCTTCATAGCAGATTGCAGCTTGATCAAAAATGCGGTTTAGATCTTCCGATCCTTCCCTGGCCCGTAAGACCAACACTTTTTCTCCAGGTGCCAGAACGTTGACGAGGCCGCTGGCAAGGCTGGCGACGTTATAGCTTTCTGGCATATACTCAATGCGAATGCCGCGCTGGGTAAACACCTTGGCCGTTCCGGCTCCGATAACCGCGATCTTAATCCCGTACAGGTCGCGGATGTCTCTCCCCGTTTCGAGCATTCTGTCAAAGAGAACCTCTACGCCGGCCGCGCTGGAAAAAACAAGCCAGTTATATTCTTTGATCCGCTCCAGTGCAGCATTAAATGCTTTATTGTCGCTTATTGGTCTGGTTTGGATACATGGGAATTCCAAAGCTTCCCCGCCAAGATCTCGCACCTTCTGACTAAGGACGGAATTAAGCTTTTCCGGACGTGTTACCACGACACGTTTACCTGCAAGCGGACGCTCCCCTGCCCATTCGAAGTTCTCGGACAAGGAACAGACCTGGCCGATTACGATAACAGATGGGTTGCGGATTTCCGCCTTTGCAGCGTCACCTGGCAGGTTGCCGACTGTTGTCAGAAGCTTGCGCTGTCTTGCTGTCGTCCCTCTTTCGATAACCGCCGCCGGCATATCCGAAGCCATTCCAGCATCCAGCAGCCCTTCGGAAATACTTTCGATCGCCGATACTCCCATCAGGAATACCAATGTTCCTTTCATGTTTACAGCAGCCTGAAAATCAATATTCGGAGTCTCGCCCTCTTTTGTATGTCCTGTAATGATATGCAGGGAAGAACAAAAGTCCCTGTGGGTTACCGGAATTCCTGCATAAGCAGGAACCGCGATGGCCGATGTTACCCCCGGTACTACCTCGAACGGAACCTGATGTTCATGAAGCAGTTCCAATTCCTCTCCGCCACGTCCGAACATAAACGGATCTCCGCCCTTCAGACGAACGACTGTCCTGCCTTCCAGGGCTTCTTCCAACAGAATCCGGTTGATCTCGTCCTGCGGAATACGATGATAGGTCGGCAGCTTGCCGACATCTATTTTTTTTGCGTCTTTAGGGATTAAATTAAGGATTTCAATACCTACGAGCTTGTCGTAGATGACAACCTCTGCATTCTGAAGAACACGCAGCCCTTTTACGGTGAGCAGTCCTGCATCAGACGGGCCTGCCCCAACCAGCCAAACTTTCCCTGTTCTCTTTTGCTCCATTTATCTTACCTCCGCAAATAGTCTCGTTGCCAACCTGTATCCTATTCCCGCCGCATCCCTGCGGTCGCCGGTCATGCTGCCTTTGGCCTTTTCACCGGTTTCAACATCGACATAGAGGCCGGTGATCCTGACTTCTGTACCATGCACTTCGGCAAATGCCGCAGCAGGTGAACTGCACCCGCCGTCAAGTTTTTGAATAAAGGCTCTTTCAGCCAGGGCTGCCGTCTGAGCATCTTTGTCGTTGATACACGCCAAAAAGTTGAGATCCTCGCCTTTTCTGCCCTGAATCGCCAGGATTCCCTGTCCGGCAGAGGGGATCATTTCCTCAGTGGAAAACACCCTACTGATACGGTTTTCCAGTGACAGCCGCTTAAGTCCTGCGAAAGCCAGCAGCAGAGAACTGAATTCACCCTCGTCCAGCTTTTTGAGCCGGGTAAGTACGTTGCCCCGCACAGGCTTGACATCTAAACCGGGATACAGATCTAAAAACTGGATTGTTCGGCGTGCGCTGGAACAGCCAACAGCCTTTTCTTTGTCTAGATTTTCTATAGATCCTGTCCCCTGCGGCAGAACCAGTACGTCCCGAGGATCTTCTCTTTTAGAAAATGCCGTAATCGGCAGGTCCTCCGGTATTTCTGCCGGCATATCCTTTAAACTGTGAACAGCGATATCAATTACACCTTGACAGAGCGCCCTGTCCAGTTCTTTCACAAAAAGACCTTTTCCGCCAATTTTGTCCAGCGTCTGTTCCAAGATTATGTCCCCTGTGGTCTTCATAGTAATAAGTTCCAGTTCCAGTTCCGGATGATTTTTCCTGATTTGTTCCATAACAATTTGCGACTGGATCACCGCCAGCCTGCTTTCCCGGCTACCGATGATTATTTTTCTTTTTCCCATTCGGCTACCTCTATTTCCGTTTTAGTCAAAAGTTAATAACTGTTTTTTGTTTCCTTTTGTGATTACAATTCCATGCGTTCATTCATGTATAGCCTCAGCTTTTCTGCCGTCTTCTTGACCTTCGCATGGTCTTCCCCGCTGGCCGTGAGTCCAATCACCATATTTCCCTTCCTGACCACTGCCGGGAAATAGAACGTACATAGCTCCTTACGATCTGCGACACTGACAGGGATTCCATACCGGGTGCATTCTTCGGCAATTTGACGGTTTACTTGTGTTTCATTGGTTACTGCCAGAACCAGGTCAGCCCCATTACAGTCCCCTTCCTGATACTTGCGACAGAGCAAAGTGACTTTTTCATTACCTGCCAATTCTTGTTTAAGCTCCGGGACAAGTTCAGGCGTAATCACGGTAATGTTGGCATCAAACGGCAGTAATGTTCTGATTCTTCTTGCCGCAATCTTTCCGCCCCCGAAGACAACAATCTTTTTATTCTGAAGAGAAACAAAAAGCGGAAACCAAGGCTGATTCGGACGCTGTTCCAGAGAATAGTCCCTGGCAAGCTTCTGCAAAATCTGTTCCTTGTTGTAAAACGTATGCTGTTGCGCATCTTCTTTCTCATCTATTTTACCCGAACGTTTCAATATCTCCAGTTGTTCCGGCCGCCTGATTAGAATCACTGTAATTCCCAGCTCGCGCGCTGCTTCAATTTTTTCCTGGAATCCTCCGGTCTCTCCGGAGTCTTTTGTCACCAGAAATCTTGCTTGGGATGCTTTCAGCATGGCAATGTTCAGCTCTTTGGAAAATGGGCCCTGCATATAGCTTATATTAGACTTCTTAAAGCCCAGCTTTTCACACTTCTCCATTACATCCTGCATCGGAAGGACCCTGGCAAATACCCGCTCCTGATAGTCCTTGATTCCGGTAAACGTTTCAATCTCCTTGCTTCCGCAGCTCAGAAAGATGTTCCCGGTCTTATCATTTAATACCCGTACCGCATCCTCGCTGTTGTCCGCATAAATCATGTTTTCCAATATATTTGCGTTAAATGACGGATTATTCGAGACCAATCTGCCCGGTTCCCTTTGCAGACGGATATAGTCCGTTGCGGTTTCGCGGCAAGCTTCGCAGATATTGTCCGTGACAATTCGGGCGTAAGGATGTGTTGTATCAATGACACAGTCCGGCTGAACCTCCCGAATGAAGGCGATCATTTCTTCCCGGTCCAAACGTCGCGCTTGGATGTGAAGATTTTGATACGGTTCGATCAGCTCCCTGCCATAATCCGTGGCCACTGAAACATACACTTTTGCATTACTTCGCCGCAGCTCATCAATCAGCTCCCTGCCTTCAGTTGTCCCGGCAATGATCCAAAATACCGGCATTTTCATCATTTCTTATATCCTCTCGGTGTCACCAGTTTGTTGTTGATTACCCTTGTCTGTGAATTCCCGATGATGACAGTCGTAAACATATCAACTTTCTTTTCTCTCAATTCAGTCAGGCTGGAGACAATTTCATAATTCTCGCCCTCTCTGCCAATGCTGCGGACAATGCCCGCCGGCAGGTCAGCATCCTGATGGCGCATCACAATATCGCAAGCCTTTTTCAAATAATCGTGCCTTTTGATACTCGATGGGTTGTATAGTACAATGACAAAGTCTCCCTGGGCTGCCGCTGCAAGCCTGGCTTCGATCTTCTCCCACGGCGTTAATAGATCGCTGAGGCTGATGACTGCAAAGTCATGAATGAGTGGCGCTCCGAGAACAGCTGCACCGCTGCAGGCCGCTGTGATTCCTGGTATCACTTCGACCTCAAGGAAAGGATACGGCTCTGCAAGCTCCAGTACGATTCCCGCCATGCCATAAACTCCGGCATCCCCGCTCGAGACCACAGCAACCGTTGCGCCTTCCAGCGCCTTTTCAACCGCGGTCCTGCAGCGATCTACCTCTTTCTTCATCGGCGTAGCAATAAACTTTTTATCCGGGAACTGATCCTTGATTAAATCGATATAAAGCGTATACCCGACTAAAATATCACTTTTTCTAAGTGCTTCCTGTGCACGGTTTGTCATTTGTTCCGGTCCGCCTGGCCCTAATCCTACGACATATATTTTCATTGCCCTTCTTACCTAACTACTTTCTCTAAATTTGTAAAACATTCATCCCACAGATCCCGGTCAATACTGTCCCTAAACCCAAATAGCACCGAACTTACTGCCTTTTCTGCCACTTGCGCCAACCTGTTTTCAAAGGATGCTTTGTCTTGGTCGCTTAAATTCAGGTACGCAAGATCTTTTTGCAAATTCCGGCATATCCTTTCCGATGTTGAATTGGATATGCTTTGCAGGAGCGGCAGATAACTGCGGATTTCAAATGATTCTATAAATTTGTCGATATGTTCATCAATAATTTCATAAGCCGCTGCTAAAGCGTTCTGGTTTCTGAGCTCTGCCTTCCCGAGACCCAGATTGTCCATATCCAGTAACGTAATATTTTCCATATCCCCGACCTTCGGTTCGATATCCCTCGGTACTGCCAGATCACAAAAGATTCTTGGCCTGTGATTCTGCGCCAGGGCTGGAATTAAGGCATCAGCTTTAATCGTATAATGTGGGCTGGACGTCACGCTTACCACCACATCCATGTCGGCTATCACCGTGTGGCGTTTTTCGTAATCCACGCCCGTACATTGTTTCGGCAATAAATAAGCCCCGTGTTTACGCTGCCTCAAGGTGATCAAAACCTCCGCCCCGCAGTCTGCAAGCTGCGCGGCGACAATCTTTCCCATTTCGCCGTTGCCAATGACCAGACACCGCTTTTCCCCCAAGTCAGGAAAGACTTCCTGGATCCGCTCCAGAGCTTTCGTTGCTACCGATACATCCGTCGTCGTCAGCTGAATCTGTGTTTTTACCTTCTTCGCTGAGGTTATGGCCATCTGAAAAAGTTTTTCCAGATAAAGGTCAGCAGTACCTGTCTCTCTGGCCTCTTCAATGGCTTTTTTAATTTGGGACAAAATTTGGCTTTCTCCCCAAATCTGAGACTTCAATCCGCAGGCAGTTTGAAAGAGGTGAACAAAGGCCTCACGGGACTGCCGAATAACAAATAAGCGCTCATATTTATCCCTGTCTTCCTTCTCAATTCGCTTCAGACCGTAGAGAATTTCTTTCAAATTAACTAGAGATCCTTCATTTTCGCTGACCCATAGCTCCGTACGGTTGCAGGTGGATATAATTACAGCGCCTTCCACACCATAATTATTTACAGCAGCCTCCATGGCCTGTCTGCTTTGAATCGGTGTAAAGGCAAACATTTCGCGTTCCTTTAATGATGCTTTTTCATGATCGATCCCGATCATTCTAATATTCAAAGCTAACCCTCCATTCCTTCTGAGCAAGAGCTATTGTTACACCATTCCCGGATACTTTTCGGCTAATCAGCCCTCCGCCTGCGCTTACCATTAAGGCAGCCCGCTCACAGACATTGCCGACACCGGTAATACTACTTACAAATTCCGATTCTGTATACTTGCCTGGTACGGAAAGAAGTTCATCTGAACTAAAAAAATGCAGTGGCAGATTATTTTTTGCGGCAAAATCAAGCAGCCCCTGTTCTTTTGTTTTGAGGTCAATACTGGCAATACCCGCAATGGCCTGAAAGCTGATGCTGTTCCTGCTCAACTGCTCAAGGACAAGATCCTCAATACGCTGCAGCGGCGTACCCCTTCGGCAGCCAATTCCGAGATACACCGTCCGGGGAACGATATTCAGCGTTATGGGATAGGGTTCTAATCTGTCATTCAGAGAAACACAAATGCCAATATCCATGTTGTTTTCATTCTTCTCCAATAAACGCGGCATCTCTCCTTCTATGTCCAGCTCGCTATAAAACCCGACCGGCTTTTCTGCCAATAGTCGTGCCGAAATTTCTTTCGCTGCTTTCAGATCCGAAATCCAGGCGTCATGGAAAGCTGCCCATTCATCGACCGAAAAAAGCCTGTTTATATCCGTTGCAGTCGTTATCACAGGGATTGCGTTTAGCGCTTCGGATATCCTGTCCGCCAGCATGTTGGCGCCGCCGATGTGGCCGGAGAGGAGCGGTATAACGAACCGTCCCTTTTCGTCAATACATAAAACGGCCGGATCTTTCGTCTTGTCCTGAACAAAGGAGGCGATTGCCCTGACGGCAATCCCGCAGGCCCCAACAAAAATTAGCGCATCTTTTTCTGCAAACTGTCTGCCTGTGAACACCTTTAAATCCGGGGCAATGGGCTCTGCCATGCCGGCTGTATTGACGGCCCCGGTAAGTTTTTCCGGCTGATAGCAGGCGGTATGATTACCTTGAGCATCCAACAGCTCTTTTATTTTCAGGCTGAGAGCGACTCCATTGGCGGTAAAAGCCAGGATGCTTATCTTCATTTCAAATCCTCGGTCCAAGAAGGCAGTGGATCGTTTCCTTCCCGGAATTCATGCGTAAATGCCGGATCGTAAAGTTTAGATCTTTCGAAGTCGTTTCCCAAAAATCTGCCCACTAGAATCAAGGCCGTTTTGGTAATATGGTTCTCTTTAGCTGTTCTCGCCAATGTCCCTACCGTACAGCGGAACTGCTTCTCATCCGGCCAGGTTGCCTTATAAACAATCGCTGCCGGAGTGTCAGCGGCGTAACCGCCTTCCATAAGCTTGGTACTTAAGTTTTCCAGCATCCCTGTACTTAAGAAAATTGCCATGGTCGCCTGATGCGACGCCAGGAGAGCAATGTCTTCCTTAGGCGGTACCGGGGTTCTTCCTTCCATGCGGGTAATAATTACAGTTTGGCTGATATCCGGCAATGTATACTCCTTCTTCAAGGAGGCAGCAGCTCCGAAAAACGAGCTGACTCCAGGTACGACTTCGTAATACAGGCCCTCGGCATCAAGCAGATCCATCTGCTCACGGATCGCCCCGTAAATGCTTGGATCGCCGGTATGCAGACGCACGACCAGTTTACCTGCCCGGGTGGCAGGAACCATCACAGCAAGCACCTCTTCCAGTGTCATCCCGGCACTGTCGTAAACGGTGCATTCCTTCTTCGTAACATTCAATAGCTCCGGGTTGACCAGCGAGCCTGCATAAATCACAACATCGGCCTGTTCCAAAAGCGTCTTTCCGCGAACCGTGATTAAATCTACCGCGCCCGGACCGGCCCCAATAAAATAAATCATCTGACAATCTCCTTTTCTTTCACAATGATCGTGGAAAAATAGCTTGCTTTCCCCTCGGCTGCACTGATATCTTTTATAACTCTCTCTGACGGCATCCCGCAGCATTCCACCATCTGGGTATGCTTAACCAGATCTTTGCTGATAAGCTCTTCCTTAACCTTGCCAAATTCCTTTCCTGATTTCATCAGCACCTTGGTTCCGCCCCAGTCCAGGTAATCAAAGGATCCTTCATAGGATGCGGGGATAATGTGCAGCGGCTGGGCACCCTCGCAGAGAGGCACATTGAGTCTTGCTGCTACAGCACAGAAGGACGGGACCCCCGGAATCAGCCGGGCATCATAGCCTGCTTCCAAAACCCGGTTATGCAGATAAATATATGTGGAATAGATCGATGGATCCCCCAGCGTAAGAAAAGCCACAGATTTGTTTTGTTTGAGCTGGTCAATGATCTGTTCAGCTGCTTCCTGATGGCTTTGCTCCAGCATTTGGGCATCCCGTGTCATCGGCATGTAAAGTTCCAGTATTTCTTTTGTGGAGAGGTCCACAGCCTGCTTGGCAATATTCCAGGCGGTCATTTCTTTTTCATCCGTGCGCGGAACAGCAATAAGCTCTGTCTCGCTGATGATCCGGACGGCCTTTAAGGTCATCAGTTCAAAGTCTCCCGGACCTACGCCTATTCCGTATAATGCTGCTTTCATGATGGCTTCATCCTTTTTATTTTATTGACTATTTCATCCGCCTGCGGTGTTTTGCCCAGGATACCCTGTTCATTGGAATACAGGATCACACCGGCTTTCACCTTATTCTGCAGGCGGTAATTCACATATTCATCAATTTTTAACATGATGGACTCAAATACCTGGCTTCTAAGCCCGTGCCGGTCTAATACCGTAACGGCCTGCGGCGCTGTCAGGCTAGCCATAATTTCTTTGACTGTCTCCTTCCCTGCGCCGTGTAAGGCAGCATGTACGGCGATAACTTCCATGCGGCAGTCCGCATAGCGGGAGTGGGTATTCATAATGCCCGCTGCCAGCTTGACCAATTTTCCGGCATGTCCGATCAGCAGCAGGCCGTCAAAGCCTAATTCCACAGTAAAATCCAGCATTTCACCGATATAATTGCTGCAGTGGATCAGAGAACTCTCCAGCCCCAGCGTACTGCGGACAAAAGTTTCACCGTAATTTCCAGGGCAGACCAGCAGATCTCTGCAGCCCTTTTCTTTCTGCTGATTCATCTCCAGTCGAATCGTATCGATCAGGGCCTTTTCGCTCATCGGCTCGACAATCCCTATTGTTCCCAGAATAGAGATTCCGCCAACAATGCCCAGCCGCGGGTTAAAGGTTTTTCTGGCAATGGCCTCCCCTTCCGGAACTGATATCGTAATTTCCAGGCCTCCCTCATAACCGTACTCGGCACAGACTTTCGCCACCTCCGCCATAATCATGCTTCTGGGAACAGGATTGATGGCCGGTTCTCCTATAGGACAGGCAAGCCCGGGCTTAGTGATTCTGCCGACGCCCTGGCCGCCATCGACCTGAATATTATTATGGTTCGCTCTGGCGACCGTCGCAAAAATAAGGATGCCGTTGGTCACATCTGGGTCATCGCCGCTGTCCTTTTTTACAGCACACGTCACCTGGTCCCTGTCTCTCCGAACTTCCAGCACCTGCATCGCAACCGGTATTCCCTTCGGTGTCGCAATGGCTATTTCTGTACACAGGTCTCCTGAGAGCAGCATTACCGCCCCAGCCTTGGCAGCAGCAGCCGCACAGGATCCCGTAGTAAAGCCGCATCTCAGCCTCTTATTCTGTTTGATGACAAAGAGTTCACCGGATTGATTGTTTTGTGGATTGTTTTGTGGACTGTTTTGTTCATCGTTTAGATGGTGGATGTCATGATTCATTATTTTTATATTCCTTCAATCAGTTTGTATCTTTCCAGTTAATTAAAGCTTTTCTGGCCTCAGATATGGTATTGGCAGGCTGGGCAAATTCAAAGCCGTCTTTATCATGCAAAATCTCCATAAGATGCCCAATTCTTGGGAGTCTGAGATTAATCCTTCTGATTTCCTCCGGATGCGAAAACACTTCCTGAGGCGTACCTTCCATTACAAGCCTGCCGTCATCGACGACATACGCATAATCACAGTAAAGTGGTACGATATCGATGTCGTGCGTTGAGATCACGACGGACAAATTCAGCTCAATTTGCAGTTTTCTGAGCAGCTTCATTAGCTCACTGACTCCGAGTGGGTCAAGCCCTGCGGTCGGTTCATCCAGAATAAGCACTTCCGGCTCCATCACCAGAACGCCGGCAATGGCTGCACGTTTTTTCTGGCCAAAACTGAGGCTGTGTGTGGGCTTGTCTTTCAGGTGGGATATCCCGGTTCTCTTCATGGCTAGATCCACCCTTCTGCGGACTTCCTCCTCAGGCAGCTTTAGATTCATCGCGCCGAAGGAGATATCCTGATAGACACTGGCTGAAAACAACTGCTTGTCCGGATCCTGAAAAACAATGCCAACAGATTTTCGAAGCTGTTTGAGACCTTTTACTGAATAATCCAGCGGCAGGCCCTTGAATAGAACTTCGCCGCCTGAAGGCTTATTGATGCCGTTAAAGGAAAGCAGCAACGTTGATTTTCCAGCACCGTTGCTTCCGAGGACTGCCGTCGTTTTCCCCTGTTTAATCCCGAGTGACAGGGCCTTTAAGGCCTGGGTTCCATCACTGTAGATGTAGTGGAGATTTCTGACTTCCAAGATATTTTTAGCCTCCACATTTTCAATCAAGCCATTTTCGGCCATTATAGCAAGCCTCCTGTCAATTGTTTGGAAAACAGCGCAACTGCAATCAGGAATAGGTTAATCAGCACAATCGGAATATATTCTGTCCAATGAGTCTCCGCCTGCTCATGGATCACACTGAGCTCACCGTCATATCCCCTGGCTTCAAGCGCAATATACAGTTCATCCGCCCTCTGATAAGACCGGATAAAAAGTGACGAAGCCAGAGCCGCCAATGAACGGTATCCGGAAGAAAGCCCCGCATAGCCCAAGCGGGAATTCTGTGCCGTAAACATGGTGTCTGCCATTTCCAAAAATACAAAAATAAACCGGTAGATCAGTCCCATCAATTCAACCATCAGTCTTGGAACTTTAAGCTTCCGAAGAACTGCCAACAGGTCTACCATTGGTGTACTCAGCGATAAATAATACAGACAGGAAACCGCGCCAAGCGCTTTAAAAAACAGATTTGCCGCACTTAGAATACCGGACTGCGACACCCCGATATACATGCCAAATGCATATACAGAGAATACAAAAACATCTTTGTCCCCTGAAACATTGACCGCAATGGTTAAAACGCCGATCACTAAAAAGGAAAGCGGGACAAGCATCAGTCTAATAAAAATTCCAACAGGGGTACCACCTTTGCAAACGGTATACCACCCCATGATCAGGAGCGTCAAGATTGACACCGCAACGGAATCAGCCCAGAGACAGACCCCCAAAACCGAAACGGCTAAGACTAGCTTTTGCAATGGATTTGTTTGTTTAAGCTTGGATAAATAAGCGTATTTATCGATGTAAATCATTGTTTACCGGTTCTTCCTTTTTCTTACGACCCCGCAGATAACCTAACCCGTAGCCCAAAACACCTGCTCCGACAGCTGCCTGAAGCGCAAACAACAAGCTTTCAATTTCTCCGCTGGGCGGCTCCCAAATCGGTGAGAACCAGGGCTGGTAATTCCCGTTAAGTTCTGTTATAGCTTGTTCAGCTTGGCTGTCAGCTCCAGCAAATTCCGCATTTTTTTGCACAATGAGGGGTACAACAGCAAGCGCTATGACAATCGTAATTAAAATAATATTTGTGATGATAACCCGATTTTTATTCTTCGGTTTCATCGTTTCTACAGACATTTTCAGACCCCCTTTGAAAGTATTTTTAAGTCTTTAAGCTCATCCCCGGCATAGGATGAAATCGCCTTAAATATTAGCACTGTCAAAATACCTTCACTGATCGCCAATGGTACTTGCGTTAAGGCAAAAATACCTAAAAACTTGGTAAGTGATGCCATAGCGCCGCCTGTTCCAGCAGGAAACGCCAGTGCAAGCTGCACCGATGTCGTGACGTAAGTTAATAAATCCCCAAGTGCGGCAGCGAGAAACACGGCAAGCCACTGCGGTCCATTTGCTTTCTTCACAATTTTGTATGTAGCAAAAGCCACCAGCGGCCCCACAATGCCCATCGAAAAAGTATTTGCTCCCAATGTTGTCAATCCGCCATGAGCCAGTAAAACAGCCTGAAACAGCAGTATGATCAGGCCAATTACGGCCATTGCGGTTGGTCCGAACAAGATAGCGCCAAAGCCAACCCCCGTAGGATGCGAACTGCTTCCTGTAACGGAAGGAATCTTCAGGGAAGACAAAACAAAAGCAAAGGCGCCTGCCATCGCCAAAAGCATTAATGTTTTGGGATGCTCTCCAACAGTTCTTCTGATAGAAAAAAAACCTGCCAGAACAAAAGGTATTGCCAAAGCACCCCAGGTAATACACCAACCCGCAGGAAGGAAGCCCTCCATGATATGCATGGCATATGTCTGCTGGGGCAAGAACATAAACATAAGTACGAGACCCATTATCCAAATCTTTTTATTTATCATCGTCAAACTCTCCTATATAAGATATGAAACAAAAAACCTCTCAACATCTTACGTCGAGAGGCTCATATGCTAGGAAGTTTTCCTCGGTAGTCTTGCACATAACATCCCCCTCTCTATCACTCGTAGAGTATATGGTGAGACACTAAAACAGGTAGGTCTTCTGGCTTAAGCATCATCGATCTTCAGACCTTCCCAGTTTCCCAGTGGTATACCTGAAGAACTCCACTTTCACAGCGGCGTGACCGCGCGGGCTTCTACCCGACTTTCCTTATTCATTGAATGGTACGCTTATCAGCTTCATTCAACACCTGTTCTGCCTATTCAGTTTTAATCCTGATTCATTATATCGCTCTTTCGACAAGGAATCAATATTATTTTTACTTTAGCCTTGAACATATTAATTGAAGTATCTTTACCTCCATCAATTCTATTTGTGGTAGGGTTCCCCTTTGCTGATCTTGCACGCCCGGTAAATCTGCTCCAGCAGGATAAGCCTGATCATCTGGTGCGGAAAGGTAAGCTTCGAGAACGACCACCGGTAATCGGCGCGTTTTCGGATTTCATCTGCCGTACCAAGAGATCCGCCAATCACAAAAGTGATCCGGCTCTGGCCTGAAAGCCCTTTTTCATCAAACAAAACGGCAAGTTCGGGTGAAGAAAGTTCCTTTCCCAGAAGATCCAGCAAAACCACATAATCCTGAGGTGAAATTAATTTAAGAACCTTTTCAGCTTCTTTCTGTTTTACTCTTGCTTCGTCGGCAGCTGATGCCCTTTCGGGGCATGGTTCGTCCTCAACTTCAATCATCTCAAGCCGGATGTACGCGCCAAGACGCTTGGCGTATTCCTTCAGCCCTTCTTTTAAATATTTTTCTTTGATTTTCCCTACCGCTAGAACTTTGATCTGCAGCATGTTTTCTCCAACTCCAGTCACTATGTTTGCTCCAAACATTTGCAATCAAAAACTTGAAGGTTAAATCTCTCTGATATTGGATTATTTACAATGAAGATTTTTTTCAAAAGTGTTAATAATATTGATGGAGGTGAAAAAAAATGAGCAAAACAAATGAAAGCAAAAAAAAGCTGCTGCAGAATCTAAAAATGGAGGCTGCGGCTGAAATCGGCCATCTTGATTTTGTAAGGGAAAATAACGATCACTATAAAGGCGATGTTACTGCCAGACAGAATGGTCTGGAAGGAGGCCCGATCGGCGGCCAGATGGTCAAAAAAATGATCGCCTATGCCAAACAGCAGATGAAATAGAATAACGGACTCATTTAGTATTCCTAATCTACTTCAATAAATATTCAAAACTTCTTCAGCCTACAATACTGAAGAGGTTTTTTGTTATATAATCTTCTGTTCGGAATACGACTGCTCTGTACCTTCTTCAGTGTTATGCAAAGCTGCCGCTCCCTCGCCGGGTGCAGATTGCATTTGCCCGGCGTTGTTATTCATTTTATTTCTATTGTTTGTATTGGCATTATTGACTGCTGCCGCCTTTTCCATATTTTTGAAAGCGACTGAAAGCATCAGTTTAATTCTGTTGATCTGATTCACCTGGCTGGCACCCGGATCGTAATCGATTGGCACAATATTCGCCAGCGGGTAGCGCCGTTTAAGTTCGCGGACCATCCCTTTACCCGTGATATGATTTGGCAGGCAGGCAAACGGCTGCAGACAGGTGACGTTTGTTGCTCCGCTTTCTATCAGTTCCAGCATTTCCGCGGTCAGGAACCAGCCTTCGCCGGTCTGATGTCCGAGATGCATGATTTTGCCGGCCATATCGGCCAACTCATAAATCGATTTGGGAGGATGGAAACGGTTGCTCTTCGCCAGAGTGCGTTTCATTACCCGGCGGTAGTTTTCCAACCGCCAGATAATATAGCGGCTGATAAGCTCGCTTTTCAGTGAGCCAGCGAGTTCTTTTCTTCTGAATATCGTTCCATACGCACAGTACATAAAGAAATCCATCAGGTCCGGCAGAACGGCTTCGGCGCCTTCCTTTTCCAGGACATCGACAATAAAGTTATTGGCAAATGGATGAAATTTGACGAGGATCTCGCCAACCACTCCAACCTTTGGTTTTTTGACATTGGAGATTTCAATATGATCAAAGTCCTTGATAATCCGGCGGATATTCCGGTGATATTCCCGCAGGTTCATCGCAGCCAGGGTCGGCTTCAGGTCCTTCAGCCATTTGGCCAGGAGATCATTCGTTTCTCCTTTATTTTTCTCATAGGGTCGTATGGCATTGGTTACGCGCATCAGCAGATCGCCATAAACCGTAGCCATCACGCAACGCTTGATCATCTTCATGGAAAGTTTGAACCCGGGATTGGACTCCAGACCGCCGGCATTAAGGGAAATAACCGGAATCTGTTCCATGCCGGCATCTTTTAAGGCTTTACGGATAAAGCCAATATAATTACTGGCCCGGCAGCCGCCGCCTGTTTGCGACATGATAACTGCCGTCTTGTTTAGGTCGTAACGGCCTGATTTCAGCGCCGCCATAATTTGACCGACAACTAAGATTGACGGATAGCAGGCATCGTTATGCACATGCAGAAGTCCCTGTTCGACGACATCCATCTCGACATCAGGCAGAATCTCTATCTTATAGCCTTCCAAACGGGTGGCTTCTTCAATCAGTTCAAAATGGATCGGTGCCATCTGCGGAGAAAGAATCGTATACTCATGCTTCATTTCTTCTGTAAACATGACTCTTTTGGGTGTCTCAAAAAGCTTATGCGCATGAATTTCTTTTTTGTCTCTTTCCTTCATTGCAGCGAGCAATGACCGTATCCGGATACGAATAGCGCCCAGATTATTGATCTCATCAATTTTGACCAGGGTATAGGTCTTTCTGTACTGGTGCAGTATCTCCTGAACCTGATCCGTGGTGACGGCATCCAGTCCGCATCCGAACGAATTCAATTGGACAAGTTCCAAGTCATCCCTGCTTGCCACAAAACTTGCTGCCGCATACAGCCTGGAGTGGTAAACCCATTGGTCGAGGACGCGCAGAGGCCTTTCCACCTGACCAAGATGAGCGACAGAATCTTCAGTCAGCACAGCGATCCCCAGACCGGTAATCATCTCTGGAATCCCGTGGTTAATCTCCGGATCGGTATGATACGGCCGACCGGCAAGTACGATGCCTTTCAGGTTGTTCTTTTGCAAATAGTCCAATACTTCTTCCGCTTTGTTTCTGAGGTCCTGGCGAACAGCATCTCTTTCGGCAAAAGCCTTATCTACAGCACTTGCTGCCTCTTGTCGTGTTATACCTATCGCTTTAAATTCTTCATAGATCCGAACTTTTAAACGTGCCATATCATCAATCGGCAGGAACGGGAAAATAAACGCAACTTCTTTGTTCCTTATTTCATCCACATTGGCATGAAGGGATTCCGGATAAGAAGTGACAATCGGGCAGTTGTAATTATTATTGGCACCAGCCAGCTCTTTTTCATCCCTCGGAAGGCACGGATAAAAAATCCGCTTGACCCCTTTGTTCAGAAGGTCCTTAATATGCCCGTTGGCCAGTTTGGCCGGATAGCACAGCGACTCGGAAGCTACGGTCTCCATGCCGAGCTCAAATATCTTTTTCGAGGAGCGGCCGGACAAAATAACTCTAAAACCGAGCTCCGTTAGCAGCGTATACCAGAACGGATAATGCTCATACATATTCAGGACCCGTGGAATCCCGATCTCGCCACGGGCTGCTTCTTCCTTCTTCAGTGGTTTATAGGCAAAAAGACGCTCATATTTATAGGCAAAAAGGTTCGGAATATCCTCAGAGGTGCTTTCCAGTCCGGCTCCGCGTTCGCAGCGGTTTCCTGTCAGAAACTCCCTGCCGTCCGAGAATTGGTTGACCGTCAGCAGGCAATTATTGCCGCATAAGCCACAGTGGCGCGTACGGGTCTCGGTATGGAAATCCTCCAGTTCATTTTCACCAAGCAGGGTAGTCTGTTCTCCGGCCTGATAATGGTCGCGGGCGATAAGAGCTGCTCCGAACGCGCCCATGATACCGGCAATGTCCGGACGAATGACCTGGCGGCCGGTGACACGTTCAAAACTTCTTAAAACAGCATCGTTATTAAACGTTCCGCCCTGAACAACGATTTTCTTGCCAACTTCGGAAGAATTGTGCAAGCGGATGACTTTGTACAACGCATTTTTGACGACTGAATACGAGATCCCGGCCGCGATGCTGCCGATATCCGCGCCTTCTTTTTGGACCTGTTTGATTTTGGAATTCATAAATACGGTGCAACGGGTACCCAAATCGACCGGGGTCTTGGAAAATAAACCTCTTTGCACAAATTCCGAGAGAGATAAACTTAGGGACTGGGCCAGCGTCTCGATAAACGACCCACAGCCCGAAGAACATGCTTCATTCAGCATGATATTGTGAATAACGCCGTCGCGGATCTGCATGCATTTCATGTCCTGGCCACCGATATCGAGGATAAAGTCAACACCGGGCAGAAAATATTCGGCGCCCTTAAGGTGGGCAACCGTTTCTATTTCTCCGTGATCAACTTTGAGGGCAGCCTTTAGCAGGGCTTCTCCATAACCGGTCACGACGGAACCGCCAATCGTGGCTCCAGACGGCAAAGCCTGATAAAGCTTTTGCAGAGCAGAAACCGTAGATTTTAACGGACTTCCTCCGTTGCTTCCATAATGGGAATAAAGCAAATTGCCATCTCCATCGATCAGGGCAAGTTTCGTCGTGGTCGATCCGGCATCGATGCCCAAAAAGCAGGTTCCACTGGCTTCAGCCAGCAGTTTCTTCGCGACGGAATTTCCCCGGTGCCTCTGACTGAAGGCTTCATACTCTTCTTCACTGGCAAACAAAGGCTGGAGCAGGGTAGTGGCTGAATCCGAATTATGCAGATTCGGGATGTTCTCATAGATCACGTGAAGATCACAGACTTCGCTCTGTTTCGAAGCCAAGGCTGCCCCAATCGCCACAAAAAACTGAGCATTATCTGGCGCGATAATATTTTCCGGTTTAAGCTTCAAGGTTTCAATAAAGCGCTGGCGCAGTTCAGGCAGGAAAGAAAGCGGTCCGCCCAGAAATGCCACATTGCCCCGGATTGGTTTGCCGCAGGCTAAACCCGCAATGGTCTGATTCACGACAGCCTGAAAAATTGAGGCGGCAATATCTTCCTTGGCCGCACCTTCGTTTAAAAGCGGTTGAATATCTGTTTTAGCAAAAACCCCGCAGCGCGAAGCAATCGGATAAATCTCCCGATGATGCGAAGCCAGTTCATTGAGACCCGCAGCGTCGGTTTTCAGCAAGATAGCCATTTGATCAATAAACGCACCTGTCCCGCCGGCGCAGGTACCGTTCATCCTGAGTTCGGGCGATTCCCCAAAATATGTGATCTTGGCATCTTCGCCGCCCAGTTCTATCGCGACATCCGTATCCGAAATAAATCGTTCAACAGCTTTTTGGCAGGCAATGACCTCTTGAATAAAAGGAATCCCAACCTGTTCGGAAGTGGACATACCGCTTGAACCTGTCACGTTCATGGTGACTTTTTCATTGCGGAACTGACTGTAAATCTTTTGCAGAAGGTTGCTGACTGTATGCTGGACATCTGAAAAATGCCTTTGGTAACTGCTGAAAACCAAGTTATCTTTTTCATCAAGTATTGCAATTTTAACGGTGGTCGAACCGACATCCAGTCCGATATGCATTTGTTTCGTCATTCACCTGTCTCCTTCTATTTAAACAGCCTGCTCAATCTATAAAAAACAGCGTTTTAATCCTTTAGCATCAGACTCTATTATATCAGGTTTCATCTGTGTAACAAAATAGCAACTTTTTCTGTCCGGCCCTGTGTCTCGTCCTGCTTAGCATCTCGTCCTTATTATTGTATGAGAATGCCGGGAAAAGTGCCTATCCCTATAGAAAATGTGGCTGCCGCCAAGCTTTTGGCGGCAGTCCGGGTCTTTGACACTTGCATAAATATTAAAATCTTTGAAAGCCTTGAAAACAGGGCTTTTTTTGTTAGAAAATCGTCAAATTATTGCTATTTAGTATTGAGCAATTTGTGGTAATGTGTTATAATA